>JAITDB010000078.1 GCA_031282785.1 Holosporaceae bacterium | reverse complement strand
AATTACCCATTAAAAGAGCTCTATATCCATTGGAAACGAGCCATATTTGAGATACTTATAGACGAAACTTGGTATTCGATATCCAATGAAGCCATTGCCAGTATGAATTTTTTGCTATTTCTAGTTTTCTTCAGTTTCTTTCAATTCCTGATTTTCTTTTTCTTCTGAATCAAAAATAGTATTTTCTGACCATTCGACGTTATTTATCTGCTGATATCTCGCCGTTCTTGAAGGAAAACATTGTCTGAGCGAAAAACGAGAGAATACGCCCTTTACGCAAGATACCATTTCTGTAACAGCCTTGCTTTTTACACAAGACGACGACAGCTTAACAATCTTTTCACCTATAAAAAATATCGATTTTTTGAATATTGTAGGTTTTATGCAGAAGCAAGACTTGCGTTTTTCCTTTTTAAAAGACAACTTAAGTGGAGTAGTATCATTCGTCACACTTTCCTCATCTGACAGAAAAATCACATCGTCTTGCTTGGAAATCTCGGGTTCATAAGATACTGGTGCCAGAAGATCTTCATTAACGGACAAAATATTTTCCACCTGTTCTCCGATTTCTGTGGATACCAGTGTCGAAGGAACCATATCGTTTGGCTCAAGAGTCTCCGGCTCACAAGATGTCTTTAACAAAGGAACCACATCGTTTGGCTCAAGAGCCTCTGGCTCACAAGATACTGATGTCGAGGAAGTTGTATTAATAGACTGAATGTTTTCTGTTTGTCTTCCGACCTCTGTATCTCGTGCTATATTTAAACTAGCATTATTGAATTTTTCTGGCCTTGGGGACTCGCTCACGTTCCTCATCATACTCATATATAGAGGCTCAATTTTTACACTTGATATGTTTTTGTTATTATCTTGCATAGCTATAGTATCTCCTAACATTAGTATAGTACCAAGCGTTATAATCGTTTTTTTCATTCTTTTCTCCTTTTCTAAAACAAATATTTATACAACACGATATATATGAGACTTGGGATTTTTAGTCAAGCTTTTTTTGTATACACTAAAAAAATCTCTATTCGTGTCTGCAGAAAGGCTAAAATCTTGAGCTAGTATCATCAGCGAAAATGCTGTACAATAAATTTATATAAAATAATGGTAAAATTCATGGAATTGCTCAAGAAATATCGGTCGGAAATAATTTTGATTATTGTGGGATTGATCGCGTCGTTCATGTGTTACGCACGTATACATTTTTTCGTATGTTTTTTTGGCGACTGCAAAATACGTTTTTTCGATACAGATGATTATATGACTTTGGTCAGAGTTCGGGATTTTTTTACCCACTATGACTTGGCAAACTCAGTAATTTCTCGCGCCAACGTTCCCTACGGGGGAGACCTGCACTGGACACGTTTCTACGATTTTTTGTTCATAATTCCATCATACATTCTAAATTTTTTTCTGGACTCTATTAATGATGCCACAGAATACGTTGGATTTCTCATTGCTCCGTTTTTGAAGAGCATAACTGTGGTGATTCTGTTCAAATTATTTCAAAAAATTATGTCCAGGTCAGCTGCATTTCTGACCACATTTTCCTATGCGATTAATGTCGCCATAAATTACACGAACATGTTCGGACGTCCGGATCATCATGCGCTGATCCTGCTATTCCTCAGCATTTATTTGTACTTCATTACCTCGCTGGCGCAATCAAATCTCACAGACAGCAGTGTCTGCTTTAAAGCCGCCATTACCTCTGCTATATGCATCTGGATATCTCCGGAAACACTCATTATTCTGCGCTGTCGGAAGCGATGCTGTTTTTATTTGTCCATCAAGACGCAGAAAAACTAAAAATGCTCTATCGAAAAAATATGATAACTTCCTGCGGCATTGGCGTTATTGTTTTTTTGTTTTGTCCTTTTAAATGGATAAATATTCTTTGGTTAGGACTTTTATTTTTGTTTCGCGCCGTTGACGCCAATAAATTTAAGTACAAAGAATTAGTGATTTTTTCTCTGATGATCCTGGTTTATTCTGCTCTTCCTCAGGCAGAATACGATAAAATTTCCACGGTGCATCTTGTTTTGTACATATGCATGTCTGCTTGTTTTAAAATTGCGCAGCTCGGAGAGCAATATGAATCTAAGAAGCGAACGATTTTCGCATTGGCTTCCGGAGGACTCATGGGAATCGTATATTTGCTCATGTTTCCTAAATTTTTGTACGGCATGGACGCCGACATAAGCGAAACGCTACGAGCAGTATGGATGAACGATTTTGTTGACGAACTGAAATCTCCATTTGCCTTTGGCATGAATTCGTCTGTGTATTTCAGCATACATCTGATAACGACCTGCGTTGCCGTTTACGGTAAAATCTCGCATTTAATTGAAAAAGAGCGCTCCAATGAAGATGTCATATGGTGGATTTTAGTCATTTGCAGCTGCTGCTATACATAATCCACTATGAGGTTTCGCATTGATATGATATACTACAAGTGATATTAAATATGGAGAAAAGGAATGAATGCATATAGTGAAGATTTGCGCATAAGGGTTATCGGAT
>JAITDB010000020.1 GCA_031282785.1 Holosporaceae bacterium | reverse complement strand
AATGGAATTCCACTCCGGCGAAGTCTGGATTGTTTACCCGCTATGATAGCGACAAAGCTCCGCTGTCCGGCGCCACAAAAAAATAAGCTAGAGTTTGTTCTCTAATGAGACTGTTGAAATAAAGAAACTTGGTTCTGAATCGTCTGTATTTCAAGACATTCTGCTGCACCACAGCGATATTTCAGAAAGAATTTCAGCGGTCTCACTGGATATATTTTTGTATTTTGTTGAAAAGCGCAGGATCTTATCGCTCGTCGTTTTTTTATTTTCTCCTTCCCACCGGCGCGAGGCATACTCTCCACCGGTTACTATACTGACAGAAATTTGTGCTTGCAGCATGCGTTAATGCTATCGCTACCGATTGCAGTGTATGCCAGCTGTATCTGTAACACAGAACTGAGTCTAGAAAATTATGCGACTGCCGCCTGAGCTGCATGACTCCAGTAAACGCATCCAATTGCACAGTTGGTTTTCATTATTTAATTCATAGGGTGGTAAGGCGCAGGATGGAGTAAGCTTCCAGCGAAAAAATTTTACGCGAACGTCTTGAATTCGCAACTGATATATTGACTTATTCGCGTAACGTGCTAGATTGTAGACCGTGCTTCGATTCAGCTGCATTATTTAGCGGCGGAAGCGTCTGAAAAGCTTTGGAAGGGCAATTAGCTCAGTTGGTAGAGCATCTGACTTTTAATCAGGTGGTCGCAGGTTCGAATCCTGCATTGCCCACCATCTGAAAGATTTCTTTGCAAATTTTCGGCATTTTCACTTTGTTTGCCTTGTTTTTTATCCGGTCCGTTACTGTTGAGAAAGCATTTTTAAAGTATACGGGCAAATTATATCGCTTCTATATTTATATGAAAACTCTCAGCGGCAGATTCCTGCAAGCGGTTTTTTCGTCGCTGCTCTCACAAGTTATTGCATAGAAGCTCGCGATTCGGTATTTTGATTGTCGAGCACAGAAATATTTTATAAATGTACTGGGATATTTTGTATATAATGTCGGATTTTTTGCATGCCAGATCTAAAAAATGACTCACAACTGACGGAAGTGTCCAGCGAAATTATAACTTTCGGATGCCGACTAAACGCCTGCGAATCCGAGATCATCCATGAATTTGCCCGCGAACTTGGACTGACGAACGTCGTTATCATAAATACCTGCGCCGTCACAGCAGAGGCAGAACGAAAATTGCGTCAGGCCATACGCAAGCTTCATCAGGAAAATAGCGATGTGAAAATTATTCTGACCGGATGCGCGTCTGAATTAAATCCGGATTTTTACATAAAAATGGAAGGAGTGGCCGGAATTATTTCCAATCGCATGAAATTATCTCGCGACGAGTACCTGAAATATGTGCAAAATCAGCCAAATGTCCGAACTAACGATGATGGCACATACCACGGCAAAGTTCGGGGATTCCTGCAAATTCAGAACGGCTGCGATCAGCATTGCACATACTGCGTTGTGCGACTGGTTCGCGGTCCTAATGTCAGTTTTTCTCGGGACGACATTCTGGCCCAGGCAAAAAAATTGCTGCAAAAAGGATACCGGGAAATCGTTCTGACCGGGGTCAATGTTTCCTCCTACGGCAGAGGAGCCGGAGATAGTCTGCCGTCTCTCCTAAGATATCTGCTGAAAAATATTCCAGAACTGCGGCGACTGCGGCTGTCGTCTCTGGATCCAGCCGATCTGGACGACGAATTTATCCGAATTATAACGCAGGAAGAGCGTCTGCTGCCACACATCCACGAAAGCATACAGTCCGGAGACGATCTGATTCTGAAACGCATGCGGCGGCGTCATTCGGCAGCGCAGGTCGTGGAAATTAACGAAAAAATATTGTCCCAGCGTCCGGAAATGATCTTCGGCGCAGACATCCTCGTCGGATTTCCCACCGAAACCGACGCTATGTTCGAAAATACAAAACAACTAATGAAAACAGCTAAGATATCTCTTTTGCACGCGTTTCCGTTTTCCAGTCGTCCTGGTACGCCGGCCGCCAGCATGCCCATGGTGGACAAAAAAATACGTCTGGCCCGAGCAGCTGAACTGCGAAATATGTCCCAGAAACTGCTGAGCCAAAAAATGCAGGAATTCATCGGAAAAAATGTCACGATTCTGGCGGAAAACGACTACGTTGCCAAAACAAATTCCTTCCTGCAGGTCAAATCGTGCAAAAAATTAATCTCCGGCAGAAAATATTTGTTCCACTGTGAAAGCCACGAAAAAAAATATATAATCGGAAGTCCAATAGAATTAATAGACGAGGGATAAATGGGAATTTTCTCGAAAATAAAATCGGCTTTGCAAAAAACTTCCGAAAAGATATCGCTGTCCATCACTGGAAAAAAAATAGACGAAAATTTGGCGCAGGAAATAGAAGACGCTCTCATTATAGCCGATGCCGGAGTGGAAATTTCTTTGGAGCTGTCGGCGAAGGTCTCCAAAAAAAAATTTTCGCAGGAGGCCACTGACATCGACGTCAAAAAATTTCTGTCTGTGGAGATTTTTAACCTGGTAAAACCCTACGAATGCGACTTTTTCGAGAGTTGCAGCGCTCCTGTTCCCTACGTAATACTCGTGATTGGGGTAAACGGCAATGGCAAGACGACCTCCGTTGCTAAAATCGCACACATTTTCAAGAGTTCCGGTCGCAGACCTCTGGTAGTGGCGGCAGATACGTTTCGAGCAGCTGCAGTTGAGCAGTTGAAATTCTGGGCGAAAAAAATCGGCGTTGACATCTGTGCCGGAAAAGAAAAAGCCGACGCCGCTGGACTCGTCTTCAGCGCCATTGAGCAGGCAAAACGCAATGGCAACGATGTCGTGCTGGTCGACACCGCTGGCCGCATGCAGAATCGCGATGATCTTCTGGCGGAATTGGAAAAAATAAAACGAGTCGTACGGAAAATCGACGATACAGCTCCCCATAAAACTATTTTGCTTCTAGACGGACTGACCGGCCAGGCGGCTCACGCTCAGGTGGACGTGTTTCTCCATAAAATAGGTGTAGACGGCATCATTATTACCAAACTAGACGGAACTGCCAAAGGCGGAGCGCTACTGTCGCTGGTAAAAAAGTACAAAATACCTATTTTCGCTGTCGGCGTTGGAGAAAGTATCGACGATCTAAAGCCTTTCAACGCTCAAGACTACGCCGATGCCATTGTGGGACTCTAAAAAAATTAACACGACTACCTTACCACCCTACGGATTAAATAATGAAACCAATCATGCGATTGGATGCGTTTGCTGGAGTCACGTGCCACTCGGGTGGCGGTCGTATAATTTCCTAGATTCTGCTCTGCGCTGCAGACACAGCTCGCAGACCCTGCAACCGCCAATCATGCGATTGGATGCGTTTACAGGAGTTACGCCACTTGAATGACGGCATGCACAGGTATCAAGAACTAAAAATTTGTGTTATACAAAATACCAAGTTTGATGCATATTGTGCCCTGGCGTTCTAGTTTGTAGCTATTGTTGGTAGCATCTGTTTTCAAAATGTATTCAATATCGAAGCGAGTGGAATATTTTCTGCTCAAAGCTTTTTCTACGCCCACCCCAATGGTAGGAGCAAGCTTGGAAATAGATAGTTTGATATCATTATACTCCATTCTTATTTTTGGTTCAAGAGTAGATTAGATTGATTTTCTAGCCCAATAAGGTAGGATATATCAATGAAAAATAGATACATAAAAAATACCCATATTTCTGAATCCCAATTTAGGAAAATTTTAC
>JAITDB010000132.1 GCA_031282785.1 Holosporaceae bacterium | reverse complement strand
CCTCCTGTAATCGCTGAGATATTTTTTTGCCTTTTCTATATCATTATTTTGATCGCGCTTAGTATTTTTTCCGCCCCGCATAGCACTAGATAAGCTACTTAATTCTGCATAATAAATTCATATGCCATCTCTAAACTTTAGTCCGCTCACTCCATTTCCAAGAAAACGATGCTCTCCAAAACTACCATTCTGAACGTTGTTCAGCCTAGCCAACACTTTTATTCGTAGCTTCATATCGAGTTGATTCTTCCATTCCACAAATGGCTCACAACCATACGGACGTTTTTTATCCCGTTATTGGATTACGAGATTAGGTAATTTATATGATATATGGTCGTTTATACGACTATTATACTCTACTGTATTCGTACATTATATGGTATAGTAACTCTATCGTGTTGCATAGGAAAATTACCTTAACGCGAAGCTAGGTCAAAATGGGATAAAAAACATGATTTATGGCTACGTTCGAGTCAGTACCCAGGATCAAAGCATCGATGGCCAGAAAAACGCCATCAGCAGATACTGCGTCGATCATAAAATGATGGTGGACGAATGGATCGAGCTAGAAATGTCCAGCCGCAAATCCACTTTACTTCGTCGTATCGATGAATTGCTGGAAAAATTGTCGCCGGATGACGTCGTCATCGCGTCAGAATTGTCGCGCCTCGGACGATCCACAAAAGAAACTCTGAATACCATAGAAACCATCGTGCGTGAGAAAAAAGCTCGCCTGATTCTCATCAAGCAAAATCTCGACCTAAATCCCAACACCAAAAACAATTTCGCCGACAAAGTACTCATCACGGTTTTCTCCATGCTGACTGAGCTGGAGCGGGATTTCATATCCGAACGCACTAAAGAAGGACTCCGAGCTCGAAAAGCCAAAGGTATAAAGCTCGGAAAGCCCAAAGGAACCGTCCAGGCATCAATGTACGACCATGACGCCGAAAAAATACTAAATCTCCATAAACTCGGCGTTCCCGTAACCGCAATCCTAAAAATCCACATCGGCTATGGAAAATACCTCTCCCTCAAAAGATTCATCCAGAAGCAAATATCTTCGCGAAATCGTGCCGCTCGATAAAAGTACATCATCGCAATTTGCTATAACTCACAAATATGGTATATATGAGCTATAGAATTGGAATCTATAACTCATGACATGGATATGGCAAAAGAAACATTGGCCTGATTTTGTTTTTGATAGTCTGAAAATCAAAATTTTGGAAGACGAATTCATTCATAATGCAGGAATGATTACGGGGTTGCTGGAATCATTGGATTCAGAATCCATAGAAAACATAAAAATTGATCTTTTAGGCGATGAAGCATTTAAAACATCTGAAATTGAGGGAGAGTTGCTCAATCGTGATAGCGTAAAATTATCCATCAGAAAAAATATCTTGAAAACTTCTGACATTGACGTGAATATGAGGGAAAACAATATCGCTTCGGTAATAATCGACGCCCATAACTCTTTCGCGGCTCCTGTTTCTCATGAATCGCTATGTAAATGGTACGAAATTTTAGTTCACAACAGGACAGATTTACTTGATTTTACAGGATATCGCAAGCATAAAGAAGCAATGCAAATAATCTCCGGAATGAACCATAGGCCAAATGTGCATTATGAGGCTCCTCCGTCAGAAAATGTACTCAACGAAATGGAAAAGTTTATATACTGGTTTAATAATGGCTCGCGAAATTTGACACCATTAACGAAATCGGCAATTTCTCATCTTTATTTTGTGCTGATTCACCCATTTGAGGACTGCAATGGTCGCATATCTCGGATATTGGCGGAAAAGGCGCTTACGCAATATTTGAAGCGTCCGACGATTATTTCAATATCCAGCACAATACAAAAAAACAGGAAAATGTACTATGACGTTCTCGAGAGAAGCAACAAAAACCTCGATATAACAGAATGGTTGGAATATTTTGCGGGAATAATTATCGAGTCCCAAAACGACGCCAAAAATATTGTTCGCTTTACGATTCAAAAAACTAAATTTTATGATAGGTATAAAGACATAATGAACGAGCGTCAGCAAAAAGTTATCGCGAGCATTCTCAAAAGAAGCTCGTTTGAATTTATCGGTGGACTCAGTGCCGAAAATTATATTTCCATCGCAAAAACTTCCCGCGCGACAGCAACTCGAGATTTGCAAGATATGGTTGCTAAAGGAATCCTTATAAAAACAGGAGAATTGCGTTATGCAAGATATCAACTAAACTCAAATATTTCGTAGAAAATGCCTCTCCCTCAAAAGATTCATCCAGAAGCAAATATCTTCGCGAAATTAAAATCCAACGTGGATTTGACAATCATTAATTTCTGGTGCTCTTTACATGCCTTTAATAACCTTGTAAATCTAAAGCTGAGATTTAAAATTGCAAGGTAATGGCATGATACCAAGAAAAGCAGCTCTCAAAGAAATAGACAATGTGTTTTCATACTTTCCCATATGTGGTTTAATCGGCTCGCGGCAAATAGGAAAAACGACGCTGGCTCTGGAGTATGCCAAAAAATATGAAACATATTATCATTTTGATTTAGAAGATCCGGTTGATTTTCAAAAATTATTGGATCCTAAGCTGTTATTTGAAAGTCTAAGCGAATTAGTCATTATCGATGAAATTCAGAGATGTCCTGAACTATTCCAGTTTTTAAGAGTAATTGCAGATAGACGGCAGGATTTAAAAATATTACTTTTAGGAAGTTCCTCTAGGGATGTGCTGGAAAAGTCAAGCGAGTCTTTGGCCGGCAGAGTTTCATATGTGGAGTTGTCTTCTTTTTCACTTACGGAAATTGAAGATCCAAAAAAATTATGGCTACAGGGAGGGTTTCCAAAGGCGTATCTGGCTCCCGATGCCAAAACATCTTTCTTCTGGCTGAAAAATTACATAACTTCTTTTGTTGAGAGGGATCTGCGCAGCATTGGATTCAATTTAGAGCCTCAAAATATCCGAAGATTGCTGGCAATACTCGCCCAAAGCCACGGGAATGTCGCTAACTATTCTGATATTTCAAAAACAATTGGAATTTCGAATGTAACCGTAAAAAAATACATCGATATTTTGGAGAGCGCGTTTATCATTTCCGTTTTAAAACCATGGTTTGAGAATATCTCTAAACGACAGATCAAAGCTCCCAAAATATATATAAAAGACAGTGGCATATTGCACTATTTGCTGGGAGTAGACGATAAAATAGACTTGCATCCCAAGTGTGGGGTATCATGGGAAGGTTTTGCGATTCAGCAGATTATAGGAAAATTTGCCCACGATAAAAATGATGCTTTCTTCTGGAGAACGAATGCCGGAGCAGAACTAGATTTATTGATCGTTCGTGACGGCAAGAAAACCGGATTTGAAATCAAATATACTTCTGTGCCAAAGGTGACTCCTTCCATGATATCAGCCATGGAAGATCTCGAGTTGGATGAATTATTTGTTGTTACTCCCGGAAACGACACATATCTGTTGAAAGAAAACATTCAAGTTGTAGGATTATATCCTCTGCTGAAGCGAATGGACATCACCTGCCACTACTGACAACTTCAAGATTACGACTCCATTTTGAGGTTCTAGCCAGGATTTCCAGAAACTTTTTTAGAGACGCGACCAGCGCTTCATTCGCATCTTTACATTCCTATTCTACGCAGTGTGCAAGTTTTTTCATGAGATAATGTTATCAAAAACGGTTGACCATCCGATGAATACAGCGATGGTGTGAGAGCATAATTTTCTCCTGATTTTTGAGAGCAGGTGCCATGTATCTTTAGCTTTGATTTTTTGAATGTTGAATCGTTCGGTAAGTTGTCCGATGACGGTTTCTATTTTTCTGCGCACATTCATTATCTGATTTATGAAG
>JAITDB010000127.1 GCA_031282785.1 Holosporaceae bacterium | reverse complement strand
AATCTGCAAATGGCATCGTTGATCTCGAGTCATGTGATGGTAGCCTTTTTGGCTCATGTTAACCTCCATACTTTTATATAAAATCGAGATTAACTTCTTCTCATGACTCTTTTCAATAGGTCCCGCTTACAATCTGTAATTCGTAACGTACTCTAATTCCAGATCTTTCCCATGTTGCACTTCACCTGTGAAGGGGCGTTTTTAAATAGGAAGGGAAATATCATGAACACACTTAAAGAAATCATCGCCAACGAAAAAATCAAAGACATAATCGCCATCGCTGCTGCAATCACAATGTATTTCACAGCTGACGAAATCGACCGCCTCATCGAAATCGGACTCGCCTACTTCGGTATCTCAAAGCTGGTAATAAAGAAGGAAGACTGAATGCACAGAACATTTATCCATTCTTCTTTATAGCGCAAAATTTTCTTCGGAAAAATCTGTTGACTTTGTTATAAGTATTACGATAGCATAATCACAAGTTAGACAGTACAAAAAAAATGGAACTGGGAAAATATGTAAATATTCGAACCGCATTGGTTTTGTCTAGAAAAAAAGTTAACCATGGTGCTTCTCGGCATGTTTGTTCTGCTTTGAGCATAAGAGCGTTATCTATGGATAATGAGCCGGAGCTTGCTTGAACCATATAACGCTTTTGAACCATTAAAAGATGAATATTTTACACGCGATAATGACATACTGCTGAGATTAAGTGCTCCATATACGGTCGCATTGATAACAGAATGTTTCATCGGCTTACTTATTTCATCTCATTTTGCAATAATCAGAGCTGAAAGCAAACAAGTTGATTCTCGCTTTTTATATTGGTGGTTACTACAAAATCGGCAAAAATTTCATAAAATGGCGAGCGGTGGAACAATGATGGGAACAATCAGTTCTGGTTATATTCGTAAAATGCTATTCACACCGCCTCCGATTGAATTACAAAGGAAAATAGGGATTTTGTTTCAACTTGCCAATCGTGAGCAACGTTTACTTCTTAGATTTGCGGAAGTAAAAAAGCGACTGATCAGCGGATTGCTTCAAAATAATTTTAGGGAGAAAAATTGAATGACAACTCGTAAAAATATTGAAAATGTCCTATGGAAGGCTTGTGATAGTTTCCGCGGCAAGATAGATAGTTCGCGTTATAAAGATTATATTTTGTCAATGCTATTCGTTAAGTATCTAAGTGATCTTAATAAAGAGCGCCGCGCTTGGTATACAGACCATTTTGCAGGTGATCAACAGTGGATTGATCGCGCTATGAGTCGCGAGCCTTTTGTGATAGATGATAAATCTTCATTTGATTATCTCTATGAAAATCGTAGTAATACTCAAATTGGACAGAAAATTAATATTGCCCTTTCGGCTATAGAAGAACGCAACGGGGCAAAACTTCGCAATGTGTTCAGGGCCATCGATTTTAATTCTACTGTTGATCTTGGCGAACCGAGCGAAAAAAACGCCATACTCAAAAATCTACTTGAGGATTTTCATGAGCTTGATCTATCACCGTCGCATCTCGATAGCTCTGATATTATCGGAGATGCCTATGAGTATATGATTGCCAATTTTGCTTCCGACGCCGGGAAAAGGAGGAGAATTTTTTACGCCCAGCCGCGTCTCGGAACTTGTGGCAAAACTTGTTCAACCGCGCGAGAATGATCGCATTTATGACGCAACCTGCGGAAGCAGCGGACTGCTTCTAAAGGCTTATCATGAAGCAGGTACAGAGAAAGTTGCAATATACGGGCAAGAGCGTAATACTCAAACTTGGGCGCTATGTAAGATGAATATGTTTCTTCACAATATTACCGACGCTACAATTTGGCAGGGAGATACGTTGGCCAATCCGCAAAATATCGAAAACGATAAACTCATGAAGTTTCAAGTTATAGTGGCTAATCCACCGTTTTCGCTTGATAAATGGGACAGTGGCTTCCTTCCGGATGCAAAAACAAAAATGTCAGCAAATCTTGATCCTTGGAAACGCTTTGATTGGGGGATCCCGCCTGGATCAAAGGGCGATTACGCTTTTGTGATGCATATGCTCCATTGTGCCGGAAGAATGGGCATAGTGCTGCCGCACGGAGTTCTGTTTCGCGGCGCTCAGGAAGGAAAAATTCGTCGCACGATAATCGAGAATTTTAATTTGCTTGACGCAGTTATCGGATTACCGGCTAATTTGTTTTTTGGCGCGGGGATTCCGGCATGTATTTTAATATTCAAAAAAAATCGTCTGACGCGTAATGTGTTTTTTATCGACGCTTCAGGAGAAGGCAACTACGAAAAAGGCAAAAATCAAAATATTCTTCGCAAGCAGGATATTGACAGGATTATCGGTACCTATCGAGAGCGCAAAATCATTGATAAATACAGTTATGAAGCAACCTTTGAAGAAATTCGTGAGAATGATTTTAACCTTAATATTCCGCGTTATGTGGATACTTTCGAGGAAGAAGAACTGGTCGACATTGAAGCAGTGAAAGCCGAAATAACAAGCATTGAAACTGAGCTTCCGGAAGTTCGGGAACAGATGGATAAATATATGAAGGAGCTGGGAATATGACAATCTTGAGAAACAAACTCGGAATCACAAATCAGCTTGAATTAAATAAAGAGGAGGAGCGCATCAGCAAGCAGAATGCGAAACTGCTTTATGATAGCGGAAAAATCAACAAGATAAAAATCGGAACCTTTGCCGGCTTGCAACAGATACATAAAGCTTTATTTAGCGATATTTATGACTTTGCAGGAAAAATACGCAATGTGAATCTGGCGAAGGGAAATTTTCGCTTTGCGCCATTGATATATCTAACTCAATCGCTGAAAGCCATCGATAAAATGCCGCAGGCTACTTTTGATCAAATTATTGAAAAGTACGTTGAAATGAATATCGCTCATCCGTTTCGCGAAGGCAACGGACGCGCTACGCGCATTTGGCTGGATTTGATTTTGAAAAGAGAATTAAGAAAAGTTGTCGATTGGGGTAAGGTCGATAAATCTGATTATCTGCTGGCAATGGAACGCAGCGTTATAAAAGACGTAGAGATAAAATATTTGTTAAAATCTGCATTGACGGACAAAATAAACGAACGTAGAATATTTATGAAAGGCATAGATATCAGTTACTACTATGAAGGCTATGACGAATTTAAGATTGAGGATTTGTGATGAGCGAGATGGATAAAGCGATTGAGTTGACACAGTGTAGAGTAGATTTGGATGATTAAAAAAATAACGGGTATTTTTGATGCATTAAAAGCCTTTAAAGTAAACGTTTTAGGTATATTCGAATTTTTTAAAATAGCATCAAATTTAAAGTATAAGGAGGAAAACTTAAAGTTAAAGGAAAAAATTTTGGAATTACAGAAGGAAAATTCAAAATTGAAAGAAAGCCTGTTAGATCAATGTTCAATGGTATTTGAGAAAAATGTTTATTACAAAATAAATGCAGATGATAAGAAAGAAGGACCATTTTGTTCAGGATGTTATGATAAAGATCAAAAAAAGATTCGGCTGCACAACACAACGCAAAATTTTAATGACTATCGTTGCCCCATCTGCAAAGTTTGCGTGCAATTATCATACCAACGCAGTGTGCGAGTTTTTTCATGAGATGATATTATTGAAAATAGTTGATCCTCCAATAAATACGGCGATGGTATGAGAGCATATTTTTCTCCTGATTTTTGAGAGCAAATGCCATGTATCTTTAGCTTTGATTTTTTGAATGTTGAATCGTTCGGTAAGTTGTCCGATGACGGTTTCTATTTTTCTGCGCACATTCATTATCTGATTTATGAAGGTTTTAGGCCTATT
>JAITDB010000118.1 GCA_031282785.1 Holosporaceae bacterium | reverse complement strand
TTCTGTTAATTGTCTTCCTCTCTACTTTTGCCAACTCGGAGATCTGAGTTGCTGTTAGATCTGCTCCAAATAGGCGTAAAATTTTCCTAAATTGGGATTTAGAAATATGGGTATTTTTTTTATGTATCTATTTTTCATTGATATATCCTAGCTTATTGGGCTAGAAAATCAATCTAATCTACTCTTGAACCTTTCGAAATAATTTTGATGGCCGGTCAGTCCTCACTCTAAAAAAACCCCGCTTTTGATTTTTTTAAATTTTCGACAAGTTTTGCCTGTTTCTCATGACGTTGCATCAGTGGCAGTATCAGGACTCCGCTGAGAAAAAACGATGCTACTATGATGGCAGACTGCAGGTCGGAATCATGCAACATGAGTATACAGAACGAAGAGGCCATTATCCCTACGATGCTCTTGCAAATTTTCCGCTCTTGTATGGATATTTTTAAAAATGCTAGGCAGCAGACCAAATAGACCACGATGAACGTTTTTACAGAAATATCGATAATGGACGTTACCTGCTCTGCCATGCTTTCGTATTTTGTGAGTATGAGTACTGGAATCGTGCCCGCACAGCTTATGAGAATGCTTATGTAGGGAGATCCAAATCGATTTTTTTGGCCGAAGAAGCGGGGAAGCAGATTATCTTGCGCCAATCCTAGAGATATCTGAGCAGAGGTGAGCACCCAGGCATTTAGTGTACCTAGGCACACAATGGAGGCCACCAGCGACAGCATAACAAGCCAGGCAGAGGCGTTTCCCATGGCAACACTTATGGCGTCCACAAAGGGAGCCTTGCTATTGACCAGCACATGTCCAGGAATGACTCCCATGATGACAGTGTTGTTCAATATATATACGGCAGCCACTCCACAGGTTCCGATAATAATAGCCCTCGGAATAGTTTTCGATGGATTATGCACAAAGCCGGCGGGAGCTGTGGCGCATTCTACTCCTATAAATCCCCAAAAACATATGGAGACCACCATGACTATCAATTTAAAATCCGATATTCCGGCATAGTGATCTGTCACGATTATGTTGGAAGCATCGAAATGTCCAAATATCACAGCTGGCACCAGAGCAAATGGAATAAATTTGAGAAATACCAAGACCGATTCCAGTCTTCCGGCAGACTCTACGCTTCTGCAATTAACGCCGGTGATCAGCAGCAGCAGAGATATCTCGGCCAGTAGAGTCATTGACGTAGACATGTTCCCAACAATGGGAGTGAGATACGCCACGCATGATACCACCACAACGGTACTACTAATCCAGGATACCAACCAATAGGCCCATCCGACGAAAAAGCTCGGAATCCGGCCAAATACCGCTTTGACGTAAACATGCGGCCCACCAACATGTGGATATCTGGAGCAGAGATCTGCGAACACCAGAGCAAGCAAAATGGCTCCTAATCCTGCCAAGATCCATCCGTAAATGGCGAATTTTCCGTAGGGAGCTAAAGTGGACGGTAATATAAATATGCCAGACCCTATCTGACTGCCAAATACTATGGCTAAAACAGCGCCGAATCCCATTTTTTTTGACATGATGCTCTCCAAAAAAAAATAAAAACAGCGCATTATAAACTAATATGCGAAAAAAAAATATAGAAAAACACATTCTTGAAGATAAAAAACGATGCCTTCTCCCCCCCCCCCTACCAGGGCTTTTTCCTTTCACTATTTAATTCGTAGAGTGGTAAGGTTATTTATATCACATTCCTTATGTAATATGATAATATTTGTCACTTGTATCGCTTATTTCTATAAATTCAAGAGATTTTTAAATTGATTTTTATAGAGATATTCGTGTAAATTCAAACGGTAGAGTTTTTTATTTCCGACTATGCTCTTCAAAAAATAAAAATGCGAGGTGTATCTTTGCTGCAGGAAAAAATGCCGAGTAATGCTATATTGGACGCTTGCACTTTCTGTCAGTTGTCGTGTCCTAACTGCGCTGTCGGCAAAGGCGAGTACGGCGATTTCGGAAAAGGATATCTCACATTTGAAAATTTCGTAAAATTCGTCGAAATGAATCCGTTTATAAAAAGAATCGAGCTTGTTAATCGCGGAGAAATTTTTCTTAATCCGGAGTTAGGAGAAATCATAGAGTTTGCTCATGAGAAAAACGTCTTGCTTACGGCCTGGAAGGGAGTCAACTTCAATGATGTGTCGGACAACATAATTGAGTCGTTGGTTGCAAACAGATTCACACTCATATCTGTTAATCTAGATGGAACAACTCAGGAATCCTACGAAAAATATCGAAAAGGTGGAGATTTTTCCACTCTGCTCTCCAATTTAAAAAAACTTTGGATATGTAAAAAGGCATACTCCAGCGATCGTCCTATTTTAAAGCTTTCCTACACACTATTTGAGCATAATTGTTCAAAAGAAGAGATCCGCCGGGCAAAAAAAATCGCTCAGGAATTGGATGCTACTATAGATTTTTCTCCAGATAATATTTTTATGCATATTCCACAAGACTCCCAGATGATATATGAGGAGACCGGTATTCTCTATAAAGAAAACCTGGAATATCAGGATACTTTTACGCGAAAGGCGAATCCTCCATGTCTGGATTTATGGAAATTTCCGGTGGTCAACTACAATGGTCGGCTGATGGGATGCTATTGCAACGGAGCCGGTCTCTCCGATTTCAACGTATTCGAATTGGGATTGAAAAAATGTCTGGAATCGGAGCCAGTGCGCCGCATGAAAAAAATGCTCATGGGAGACGGCGTGTACGAGGATGTTCCTTGCGCTCTCTGCTGGGATTACAGGCAATT
>JAITDB010000051.1 GCA_031282785.1 Holosporaceae bacterium | reverse complement strand
ATGGTATGGTTATGGCTCTTTGGTTTTGTAGAGCAATTTTGTCCAGGATTCTCAGGGTCTTGGCTATGGAAGAAACGCTTCTGTCCACAATATGTATGAGGTATCGGACAGTTTCGTCTGCGATCACTATTCCCAGGTCCTTCGATAATTTTTTCGCTATTTTGAACAGCAGTTCATCTTCGGGATTTTTCATGTGTATAGCCGGCAGCGTAAACAATCGGGAGCGCAGATCGTCCAGCGCAATTCTCCACAGAGACGGATGTGTGCGACTGAGCAACAAAAAATATCTGTTTTTCTCCCGCGAGATGTTAAAAAAATGAAACATCCACTCGTGATTTTTGAAATGCAAAAAATCATCAAAATTATCGATTATGAAATTACAATCGGCCTCGAAAAGAGTCCGCGGATTCCGATTCAGGCTATGTCGAAGCACATACACAGCGTTGGCGGTCTGCGCCCATAGATTTGCGATGTGGGTCTTGCCGACTCCAGCCTCTCCGTATATTATGATGCCGTTGGCGTTCCAGTCTGGCCAGCGCACAAGACATTTTATAGCATCACGATTTTCGTCGCTGTCCACGAAATCATGCCAGCTTAAATTTTCTCCTCTATGAAATCCAAAAACTTCCTGCGTCATCATTGCTGTTTATACGCCATTGTTGCTCTAAATCGATCCACTGCGAATCCCACCAGATTCCGTAGCACAGCTGCAATCGGTATCGATACAAGCACACCGATAATTCCATGCAACAGAGCTCCAGCAAAAAACGCAAACAAAATCCAAAGAGGATGCAGTCCTGTTTTGCGGCCAACAAATCGCGGATATAAAAAATAACTCTCAATGAATTGTCCCACAAAATATATGGATGCTATCCATAAAAGTTTTTCCAGAGTCAGTATGGGCGCACTCAAAAAAATAACCAAGATACAAGAAAACATCGCTCCAATAACCGGTATGAACGAAAATAATCCGGATATAATACCAAAACTAAAGGCGTTCTTCGGATTAATTACCGTCAGCAGTATCCCATAATAGGTAGATAGCACAATTATCACATAAAATTGACCATTGAAAAAGTCTCTGAGCGTCCTGCGAATCAGTTCAAACACCTCCAGCGCCAAGTTTTTATGTCTATGAGGAATGACCCTAACGATATAATTGCTCATGCCATCCCAATCCTTCAAAAAATAAAAAAACGCAATGGGTGTTACCACCGAAAATGTTATGAGACTCCGAATACTGTCCCCCTGAGACGCAATTTTTTCAATGATAGAAAGCAATATGTATACTTTTTTATCCAAATAATGCTGCATCTCATTTTTTATTTGAATTATTTCGTTCCGATATTGTTCTCCCAGCGATGAAAACGAATCATTGAAAAATTCCACCAGTCGCGCATAGTAGTCAGAAGAATGATTAGACAAAAATACCAGATACTCCTTAATAACCGGCGTAATCCTAACCAGAGCAAAAACAAATATCGCCACAATGCCAATGGTCAGCACAAAGCTCATTATTCCCCTATGAACGCCATACGCAGATAATCTATCCAAAATAGGAGCACATAAATATGCCATGACAAATCCGGCAATAAACGGAAAACATATATCCGAAAACAAATAAAAAAACACAATGCCAAGAAATAGCACTGCTATCCAGAAAATATATCTATCGTTTATTTTTACATATGGCATCTTTAATCCAATAATATTTTAGGACATAATCGATCCCCGAAACTATCGTCGACAAGCTCACAATTATGGAGCTGGCCTGTATTTCCCATGTCAATGGTATATTTATAAATAAAAAGTTACAAGCAATTACAAAAAACACATAGATTAACTGAGTGACCGTATTAATTTTACTGGATTTTAAAGGAACAATCTCCAATTCCACATGAGCTATTTTGCACAAAAATACTGCCAGCAGAATGGCCACATCGCGTCCAAAAACAATGACGCATACGTATCCCGGAATAAAATCCAAGTAGAAAAGCGAAAAATACGACAGCGTCATGAGAAATTTATCGGCCAAAGGATCAATTACAGCGCCAAATTTAGATGTAACGTTCCATCTCCTTGCCAAACAACCATCGAAAAAATCTGTAACGGCCGCCGTAGCGAAAATCCCCATGGCGACCGAAAAATTTTTCTTAAAAATAAAAGGAACAAACAAAACTGTCAGAAAAATCCTCAGCACAGATAACGCATTAGGAATGTTTCTTTTTGCGTTAAATGACAACATACGTAATTCCTAGGGTCTTGATGTCATTGAGATACAGTATTCCCATACTCAATTCAACCACCGCATTGGAAAATTTATGTACTTTGTATTTCGTGTGCTTCAACTGATGAATATTTCCCATAAAATCATTCAACGACAGCAGCAATACGATATCATTGGATTTTTTTCCGTTCTTGCCCCCCTTGCTCACATCACTGGAACGCTGAAGCAAACCCTGCGTCGTCAATAAATTTTCAATGGATTCCCGATCGAATTTATAGGATAATTCGGCAATGTAATAGGAATCAGATTGTTTTTCGTGCTGCACCGAATATCCAGAAATGCATTCGGATATCTGCTGACTCGTCATGGAATCTGCCACTTTTTTATCCAGTCCGAAATGGTCCTTCAATATTTTTGCGAACGAAAGGCGCGACGCTTTGAACAGTGCTTTTTCCTTTGCTTCGACAGAATTCTCACCCTTTTGCCTTACATTGACTTTCTTGATGGTAAGCGTCTTATCGGCTCCGTAGAGAGTGGACGCAAAAAACAATACCAGCAGAGCTCTTGCTAAAAATTTCAAAACTACCATTTACACCTCCACTATAAAAAAACAACTGACCTCTGCTACGGCCCTCCGAAATTATTTTAGCCGACCAATTCTATTCCGCTGAAAAAAAACGCAATTTCAGTCGCAGCATTTTCTTCGCTATCGGATCCGTGCACAGCATTATGCTCGATGCTTTCGCCGAAATCCCGTCGTATTGTGCCAATGGCGGCATTGGCGGGATTCGTTGCTCCCATGATTTCTCTATTTTTGGCCACTGCATCGTTTCCCAACAGCACTTGCACTACAATAGGACCAGAAGACATATATTCGCAAAGACTATCGTAAAATGCTTTATCCTGATGAATTTCGTAGAATTTTTCCGCCTGCTCTTTGCTGATGGAAATTCTTTTTTGAGCGATGATTCTGAGGCCAGCCTGCTCAAAGCGAGCGTTTATACTACCGGTTATATTTCTCGCCGTTGCGTCTGGCTTGATGATTGAAAGCGTTTTTTGTTCAGACATAATTTCTCCTATATTAGTTTTATCCATCCTTTTGGTGAATGTTCCCAATATTTTACATTCTTTATATTCTTTTTCAAGTCTGCTTGGAGTTCATCCACAACGGCTAATTGGGTTTTATCCCGGAGTCCGTAGTCCATGACCAAAATAATTTTTTCGAAGTTGCATTCCCAACTGGCATAGTCGAACGAATCCAGCATTATGAGCACTGTCGCACCATTGGGATTCTCGCAGATATTGGTAAAATATATGGGTTGCTGATCACAGAATCCGAGTTTTTTATCGCCGTGAGGAATAAACGCATTAGTAGAAAAAGTCCACAGAGCTTTATCTATAATTTTTATTCTTTCTTCTACAGGACTGAAAAATATGCATTTTTTCCCGGAAGAGTACACTTTTTCCAGTAATCCCAGAGTCACCGACTGAAATCTTTCGGCATCGGTGGCATATATGACAAACTCCGTATTACTATAGTCCGGCATACTCCGCCCTCTACTATTTATCGCGCCTTCGACTATTTAACACAGGCATTACACAGAAAATCGTACAGAAGACATACTCCGAATCCTGTGGCTCCCTCCGAACATATGAAAAGGTCATCGTCATTGGTGGATTCCACTCCGGCAATGTCCAGATGCGCCCATTTCACGTCATTGACGAATCTCTTGAGAAACTGTGCCGCAGTTATGCTCCCGCCTCTCACCGACGGCTTTGCTATGTTCTGCATATCAGCTATGGTCGAGTCGATACCTTTGTTAAAATGCTCGGTCATTGGCATGCGCCATACTTTTTCTCCGGTGGCATCGGAGGACTTTTTTATTTGTTCTGCTAATGTATCATCATTGGAAAATAATCCTGCGAATTCATGTCCCAGTGCCACGATGACTGCTCCGGTGAGTGTTGCCAAATCAATCATGACTTCCGGAGAAAATCTGTCCTGTGCATACCAGAGCGCGTCTGCCAGTATGAGACGACCTTCCGCGTCTGTGTTCAGCACCTCTATGGTCTGGCCAGACATGGACTTCACTACGTCGCCCGGACGTTGCGCCGTTCCAGATGGCATATTCTCCACCAGCACCATAACTCCAACAACGTTTACAGGCAATTTATTGAGCGCTACTGCCTTCAGAAGACCCAGCACTGTACCGGCTCCTGCCATGTCGCAGCGCATCTCATGCATGCCTTCTCCAGGTTTAAGACTAATACCGCCGCTGTCGAATGTGACTCCCTTCCCCACAAAAACTACGGGTTTCTCGTGCGCCGTACCGCCGTTCCAGTGCAAAATAGCCAGCTTGGGCTCGTTTTCACTGCCCTGCGCGACTCCCAGCAACGCGTTCATTCCCAGAACTGTCATTTGATGCTTGTTGAGAATTTCAACCTTCCCTCCCAGAGGTAACAGCTCTTTTTTGGCGATTTCTGCTAGGCTCTCTGGATATATGACGTTGGCCGGCTCCGATACTACCAGACGTGTCAGAAAAACCGCCTCTGCAATGTTGCGGTATTTTCCAAAATCTTTTTGGCGACTGTCAGCATCTGACGTAAAAAAATAAATCGACGACAATTTGGGAGCGTCTTTTTTCTCGGTTTTATACTTATCAAAGGCCCAAGATTTCAGCAGAGCTCCAAAGGCAATTTGTAGCTGCGCCGAAGATCCCGTTGTCGTCAGATCTGCGTCATCAATGGCTACCACGACCTCGGTATCCAGCTTTTTGGCGGCATCATATATCGAGCCTCCGAGTCTTTTCAGCTCAAAACCAGTCAGCGATTTTCTAGACTCTCCCAAACCAACAGCCACTACGTAATTGCAGACATCTCCGGAAGAAACAAACGATGTCGTTTCAAATAATTTTCCCGAAAACCCGATTTTTTTTATATTTTTTTCTATTTCTCCGGAAAATTTATCGTTAAAAAAAAGCCCGCTACTGGACAACTGCCCTCCAGCATACACTCCTACTACTATGCTGGCGCTATCTTTCGGAGCGCTCACAAATGAAATATCTTGAATAACCATATAAACCTCAATTTCCATAAGTACATAGCAGGACCGTTCATTGCAAAATTTTTTTCAGATCAAAGACCCGTTTACGAACTGCAATCCGAGCTGCGAACTCAACGACAAAAAATATCCGAAAAAGCAATTTGTAAACAGTTTCCGACGATCCCTTATTAAGAACGAGGCTATACCTGCTCACACAATAAATCAAGCAATGAAGTTATTTCCACGAAATTTTGTCCCCTCCCCTACTTTAAAGTCCCAAAAATGCCGTATGACATTTATTTTCTCTTTTCCAATTTTCCAGTTCATCTCGTTTTATTTTTTTATCGACAGAGTCTAGAGCATCAATGTCATAATTTTCGCTGAAATTCACTGCCTGCAATTTCGGATGTCCTGCTGTAAGTTCTATGAATTCCATTACTACATTAAAGTTCAAATCATTTTTGGAAAAGTCGATCAACTGGAGGTCGGTCATGCTTTTTACCGAAAGATTTTTTATGCCTTCTTTTATGAAATTATCTCGAGCATATAATATAGACACTTTTGAGTTTCCAATGGTTTTCACCAGGGTACCAAACGTCTGTGCTGTCAGACCGCAACCATTTACAACGAAAGTTTTTAATTCTTCGTTTTCTTTTAGAGAATCTGCCATTATTTCAGCAGTTTCCTGGTCTATGCTATTGCCGGAAATGTCCAGATACTTCAAATTTTTCAGATATCTGATATTTTGAGCGAGCACTTGCATTACGTCTTTGGGCAATTTCATACCCGATAAGTCAAGAGTCACCAGCTGAGCCATATCCTTGAGAGACTCTCCGAGAGATTCCGCGTGCTCAAAGAGTTTTATTTCGTTCTGAATGCTAATATTTCCGAGAAAAAGCTTAAATCGTACCAGCGATGTCAAATGACGAATCGCGGCAAACAGATCCACCGTTTCTTTTTCATTTATACTAAGCATGCAGAGCTCAAATAGCTTCAGATTCTTCAGCTCGCCAATAGCTTCGGAAAGTTTGCGATACTCCCCTTCCTCTTTCTCCTCGCTGGAGGATATTTTGCTCCAGGCTAAAGATAAATTTTTTAGATTATCGCCCGAACTTTTAATCAAATTTGTGATGCCCTCGCAGGAATCATCATTTATTTCATCAAAGGCGAAGCAGATGGTTTTTAGCTCCGACAACCCCGACAGCGCTCCCACAAGAGTACTGGTACTTTCGGATGGAATATCAATGAGCCGGAATGTTATGTTTTCCAGAGCCGTTCTCTTCTTCACTATGTCCGCCAGCAGCTCGACATACTCCGGTTTGATGGCACAGCCGTCAATTATGATGTTTTTGATA
>JAITDB010000034.1 GCA_031282785.1 Holosporaceae bacterium | reverse complement strand
ATTTTCCTAAATTGGGATTCAGAAATATGGGTATTTTTTATGTATCTATTTTTCATTGATATATCCTACCTTATTGGGCTAGAAAATCAATCTAATCTACTCTTGAACCAAAATTTATTATGCACTCCAAAATCAACAATGAAAGGGAGTCCGAACAATATCGCATAGGGCATCATTCTGAGGGATATTCCTCCCAAAATTGTATATCAGATGCTGTCGGCAATTAAGATCCACCAGATTGCCGTCATAGGATTCCCAAAATTTTTCGAATTTTCTCCGATGAGATTCCTTATTCTATGAACAAGACCCATCACCATGATCAGAGCATAGCTAACAAAATGTACTTGATTCCTAACAAACGGCGATTGCATTTCGGAGATCTTGGATAACCAAATTTTTTTCAGATAGTCATCGATGTCTGCTTCCATGCCATGTAAAAATTTCGGATATATGAACAAAAATACTGCAGAAATAACCAATAGCCAGAGAATAGAAGCTAATATTCTATCTTTTTCTTTATATTTTTCGTTTACCATAGCGGCGCCAAGAAAAATAACACTGCACAAGTATAGTACCACATGCAAAACGGATATTTTATCATACTCAACGGCAATCGACGGCAATAGAAACAGCATGAATGCCAGAGGAATTACATGATAATATTTCAACACACTTTGAGGAAGCCTCTGGTAATGAGGCAGAACATAGGGCGTCGCCATTAGCAGCAAAAGCACAATGCTGAAAAATCCGTTTTGCGGAGGAATAAAAGCAATAACACCAATGCCAAACGTCACCAAAATATTTTTCAGAAAAAGACCCCATAGCATTTTTTCATGAAAAAAGAAATAAACCACCAGTACGGCGTCTGCCAAAACAAGAGGAATCAGCGTTTCCGGAGAAATCCAGACGCACAACACTGTAACCAGCGCAGTTTTTAAGATAACATTTTTGTTTTCGAAGCCCGATTCGACAATTTTTATAATATAATGGAGATGGATCAGCATAAACAACATTATAAATGCGTGATGATCTGGTCGTCCCAAGAGTCCAAACGGCAAAATTATCGGATGACCGGCAAATATTGCAGTCAGCAAAAAAGCATTGTTTAGAGAAAAAAAATTTGGGAAATACGAAAAAGTATCACGATTGTTGCGCATTTTATCAGCGGACTTATGACGAATCCCACATATTTTATGGATTCGTCAATGGAATTTAGAAAAAAATTCAGCACATAGGCCGGAATAACGAAGAAAAAATCATAGAAACGCGTCCAATGCAAACTGCATCCGAAAGGGACATTGCTGCGGGAAATTATTGTGTTGGCCAGATCTCCGTGGGCAAAAAGCTCTCTGATGCGCACCAATCTCATGTAATCATCGGAGTCCCAGAATGATATCTGAAAACCACACAGCAGCAGATAACAGCTGACATTTATCAATATTCCCAGCAGCAACAGCAAAATTATTTCCAATTTATATTTGTATAGCCAAGAAATCATGATCTACCAACATTTTATTTCTAAAATATATTCGAAAATTGCTTAACAAATAGCTAAAAACCGAAAGTACCAAAGTACTTTCAGTTTTTTTTATTTAGTCGATAATTTTTACTGTCCCAATAATTTTGCTAAGCTTGCCAGCAGTAGAATAGCCACGATATTGGTAATTTTTATCATGGGATTAATGGCTGGTCCAGCGGTGTCTTTGTAGGGATCGCCGACGGTATCGCCGGTAACGGCCGCCTTATGTGCATCGGATCCTTTTCCGCCGAAATTTCCGTTTTCGATATATTTTTTCGCGTTATCCCACGCTCCTCCTCCGGAAGTCATAGCGATGGCTTGGAATATACCGGTCAGAATGGTTCCCAGCAGCATAGCTCCGACGCCGGTGAGTCCGGCTTTATTTCCGCCGAAGCAACCCAGGACCAGATATAAAATCGCCGGCGCCAGAACTGGCAGAAAAGATGGTAGAATCATTTCTTTTATGGCGGATTTCGTTAACATATCGACGGCTGCTTTATAGTCTGGTTTTGCTTTTCCCTGCATAATGCCTTTGATGGTAGCGAATTGTCGACGAACTTCCACCACAATGGCAGCTCCAGCTCTACCAACAGCCATCATGCTGCAGGCTCCGAAGAGATACGGCAGCAGGCCTCCTGTAAACAAGCCAATGACCACATAGGGATCTCCCAGTGTAAAATCTATTTTCAGCGACGGAAAATAATGAATGATGTCTTGAGTATAAGCAGAAAACAGCACTAGAGACGCGAGTCCAGCTGATCCTATGGCATATCCTTTAGTAACGGCTTTGGTGGTATTTCCGACGGCGTCCAATTTATCGGTGACCTTTCTAATTTCTTCCGGCAATCCTGCCATTTCTGCGATTCCGCCGGCGTTATCTGTTACCGGACCATAGGCGTCCAGCGTGACTATTATACCTGCCAAAGCCAGCATGGAAGTGGCCGAAATGGCGATACCGTAGAGTCCGGCCTGTCTGTGGGCGCATAAAATACCGACGCAAATTATTATTACCGGTATCGCAGTTGCCTCCATGGATATGGCCAGTCCCTGTATGACATTGGTTCCATGTCCTGTTTCCGAAGCTTTGGCAATGCTTATGACCGGTCTGTAGGAGTAGGACGTATAATACTCGGTGATAGCCACCAATAGTAATGTAACTACCAGACCAACAATGGCGCACAGCAGCACATTACAGCCAGTAAACGAAGTTCCGTCTGAAATTACTCTAAACACTGTATTGCAACCTAGCATTTTTTTTGTGGAAATGGCTATCAATACCAGCGAAAATAATACTGCCGCTAATAGACCTTTATAGAGTGCATGCATGACATTTTTGCTGTCTCCTAATTTTACGAAAAACGTTCCGAGTATAGATCCCAAAATGCAGACTCCAGAGATAACCAACGGATACAACATCAATGTTTTTCTTGCTTCTCCTTCAAAGAAGATACTTGCGAGCACAATGGTAGCAGCGATGGTTACAACATAGGTTTCAAATAGATCCGCGGCCATTCCGGCGCAATCTCCAACGTTGTCTCCGACGTTATCTGCAATGACTGCCGGATTTCTTGGATCATCCTCCGGAATGCCGGCTTCAACTTTTCCCACCAGATCCGCACCGACGTCGGCTCCTTTTGTAAAAATGCCGCCTCCAAGACGAGCAAATATTGAAATAAGCGAGGCTCCGAAACTCATACCAATTAGTGCTTCGGAAACTAATCTTGTGTCCTGTACCACCGATTGAAGATAGAAAAAATATAGCGATATCCCCAATAATCCGAGTCCAACCACGAGAAATCCTGTGATTGCGCCGGATTTATAAGCCACCGACAATGCGTGATTTATTCCTTGCTTAGCTGCCTCTGTCGTGCGGACATTGGCTCTCACAGAAATATTCATGCCTGCATATCCGGCGATTCCAGATAATACGGCTCCCAGCATGAATCCAATTGCCTGATAGTGTCCTACGCAGAAAACGATAATCGCGGTCATTACCATTCCCACAATGGAAATAGTGGAATACTGCCTGTTTAAATAGGCAGACGCTCCGTCCTGAATGGCAGCGGCGATTTCCTTCATTTTTTCATTGCCGCTCTCCAACTTCAACATAAAATTGGCGTTAACGGCTCCATATATCAGTGCAAGTAGGCCTAATATGATAATTATTGATTCCCAGCACCACATGTAATATCTCCAAAACAAAAAATATGGTGATATTATTTCACAAACAAAAAGAAATATCAAATTTTAGACTTACCACAACTCTGGTTTCTCGCTATATTTCGTTTATAAAGCGAACTGTATCAGTAAGCATAGGAGATCTATAACGTTGGTCGATAAACTCCATGTAATCGCGTTCGAGTAATTCTTCCAGATATTTTGCTTTTTTTATGAATAGTTCATCGGTTTTTTTATCCATTTTTGTCAGACAGCTTTTCAATAATTCGAGAGCTTTTCGATAATTTTTCAGCAGCATTTGCTCATTGGCCAGCATCAGCTGCGAGACGCCTTCACGTCCTTTTTTTCCGTATGCCTTGGCTAGCAGTCGGAACACGTTTTCGTTTAGGCGATCCACATATTTGACCGATTCCAGAATGGCGATGGCCTTATCGATGTCTTTTCCAAGCTCCAGGAGAGCGTTCGCATAATCTATTCTTATTAGCGGATTTGTTTTGCCGTCACAGATGGTTTCGTATATTTTCACGGCTTCTGCTATTTTCCCCGATTCATATAGCATTTGCGCCATTGCTTCCTTGTAATATATGTCGTTGGAGTTGGTAGCCAGCAATTCTTGCATGATTCCCAGAGCTTCCGCCGTCCTTCCGATTTTATGCCAATAAATAGCTTTGATATAAGGATCCGTTGGAATCTGCGATCGGCAATCTATGGGCTTCAGATAGGCCTTTAGCTTGGCTGTCAGTCGATTGTATCTCTCCGTTAATTTATCATCGACGCTTCTACCACGACTGGGCGTACAAAATTTTTTTATGGCGGAAATTCTAGCCGTGGCCGAGGGATGCGATCTTACATAGGTGGGTAAATTGGATCCTCCATTCATAATATCCAGATGATCGAATTCGTAAAATACTTCCGCCAGCATTTCCGGCGAATAATCCATTTTCAGCATATAGGAGGCGGCAAGAGCGTCTGCCGCAAATTCCTCATCTCGTGAGTATTTGAGAAAAAATCTTTCGTCTGATATGGCATATCCCAATAAAATAGCCATGGCGTCTGGAGATCCGGAAAGAGTCATTCCTATTGCGGTGGCTATCATGACTGCGAGAAGATTCGTGCTTCTGCTTTTCATTACTCCCATCAGTCTCTCGACGTGTCCGGCAGCTATGTGCGCCGTCTCGTGGCACATGATGCCCACAATGTGTAGTGGATTTTTGAATTTTAGCAATAATCCCGAATGAAGAAAAATATGTCCATTACCAATAGTAAACGCATTTATGCTGTTGGAATTTATTACGTATACTTTTGCATTCTCCGGATTTAATCCTGCCACTTTAAATATCGGTTTTGCCATTTCGGTCAGGGTTTCCTCGATTTCTGCATCGCGAATAATGGAAATTCCTTCTTCTTCGCTGCTCACTGCAAAAAATACAGAGAACGTCAAAATTGCCAATACAAATCTCATGATACTAGTTGATTCCTCTTATCTTGTTGATGGTCATTAGCATGTTAGATGCTGTTTCAACTATATCATGGTTTTCGTAAATATATTGGAAACAAAAACGATAGGACATATCTTTTTC
>JAITDB010000032.1 GCA_031282785.1 Holosporaceae bacterium | reverse complement strand
ATTTTCCTAAATTGGGATTCAGAAATATGGGTATTTTTTATGTATCTATTTTTCATTGATATATCCTACCTTATTGGGCTAGAAAATCAATCTAATCTACTCTTGAACCAAAATTTATTTGAGACATCTGCGATGAAGACGGCAAAAAATTTATCGATCTAAAATATAATGAAAAAGATAACAAATACGAAGATAATCCGTTCGATAACAACCCGGTCATGAAATTTGTGCGGCAGTTTCACGAGACCACCGCCAACTGGATGTTGGACACGCTCTCTAGCATAGAAGGCGTCGACCCAAAGCTAATGCATTCGGCCAGATTCTTCATGAAACAGTACATAGACATGATGTCTCCAAATAATTTTCCGCTTTTGAATCCGAAGTTTCTGCAAAAAACATTGGATACGCAGGGCGAAAATATCCGAAAAGGTCTGTCCATGTTTCTGGAGGATCTGAACAAGGGCACTATCACCACTCACGATGCCAGCCAGTTCAAGATCGGAAAAAATCTCGCGTCCACTGCTGGTAAGGTTATTTTTCAAAACGATCTGATCGAGCTTATTCAATATTCTCCCACAACGGATAAGGTATTCCAAAAACCGATTTTGTTTATTCCTCCGTGGATCAATAAATTTTATATATTAGATTTGGACGAAAAATTTTCTTTTGTGAAATGGGCAGTGGACCATGGCTTCACTGTGTTTCTGATTTCGTGGATTAATCCAGACGAACGACATCGCCACAAGGGTTTTTATGAATATGTTTTTGATGGTCTTGCGGCATCACTGGAAAAAATTGCCGAAGTCACCAAGGCAAAGTCCGTTCATACGCTAGGGTATTGCGTTGGCGGAACTCTAATTTCAGCGTTTTTGGCCTATATATCTCATCCGAAGTGCCAGAAACGTTTTAGAATGAAGATCGAATCTGCCACTCTGCTGACAACACTGCTGGATTTCGAAAAAGCCGGCGACATGGCGATCTTCATTGCCGACAATTATTTGGATGCCATTGGCGCTCAGTTGGAGGAAAAAGGAAATCTCGATGGTCAGATTATGTTCAATACCTTTAGCGCACTGAAAGCAAACGACATGATCTGGAGATATTTTGTCAACAGCTATATGCTGGGAGAAAAACCTCCTGCCCACGAGATATTATTTTGGAACGCAGATGCCATGAATATCTCCAGAGCAATGCAGAAATTCCTGTCGCAGGATCTCTACCGAGACAATCTCCTCAAAACTGGCACTCTGAAACTGGGCAACATTCCGTTGGAATTGCAGCGTATTAGCAAGGTACCGATTTACATGATTTCCACCATAAAGGATCATTTGGTTCCGTGGGAAGCGGCTTTCGACGGCATAAAATTATTCAACACCAATGTAAGATTTGTGCTGGGCGGATCCGGACACGTTGCCGGGGCTATAAATCCACCATCCCGCAATAAATACTGCTACTGGGTAAACGACCAAGTCACCTGTGATGCTCAAGAATGGCTGAAAAATGCGATGGAATTCGCTGGATCCTGGTGGACAGATTGGTTCGAATGGATAAAACCCATGATGTGAGAAATGGTGGCTCCGAGACACATTACGGATTTTCTGCGCGATGCTCCTGGTATATATGTTAACGGTAGCGCCGATATATAAATTGTGACTAAAAACACCGGAATTTCAATCAAGGAGTATGCACAGCTTGCTTTGAAAGCCTATCTATCGACAACCGATTGACCATGGATCTTTAACAGATTTTTTTATTCTCCTACAATCTTTCTCAATTCATCAGCGGATAAATTGGAATTGTATATATCTATTATTAAAGGTTTTTTCGTCTTTGGATCCGTTACGTTGAACAATTTGCTGCGGATTTGTCCAGAGCTTAGTAGTTTGCTCTCTTTAGTTAATTTAAGCACAGACTGCAGTATTTTTCTGCCATGCAGAGTCGGACTTTCGTTATAGGAATTCAATACAGCAAACAAATAGGTGAATTTAGTGGCAAGTTCATAATTTTGACACAACTTGAAATAAATAAGAGCTTCTTTTATTTTTTTGCTATCTCCACTATTTGATATTTTTCTATGATCGATTTTTTCAAGGACATTGAAAAAATCAGACATTGCATTGAATAATCCTTTCTTCTTTTGTTTAAGAGCGACAACATTGTCTGCTACGCTGTTGCCTCTGATGCTTGCCGAGTCTGCGTTTTTGCATATTTTCTCAAGCGTTTCTCGGAATTTTGTTAGCTCATCAACGGTTTTTTGCTTATTTTTTTCGTTTTTATCTAGCCTAGAAATATTTTCCTGGAACGTAATTTTGATTTCCATCAATTGCTGAATAGTTTCATTCGATAGCTCGCTGTTCATCATAGATTCAAGCAATTCTCCGATTGTTTCCAATTCTTTTTTAATTTCTTCAGCCAAAGCGTCATTTTGACCTTTTAGTCCAGATTGCTGAATTATCTGTTCTATACCAGCGCTACTAATATCTATCTCTCTATTTTGCTGTAGAGCAATAGCTTTTTGAGTAAGTTTTTGTAGTCTATCTAGATAAGTGCCTTCATCATAGCCGTCCTGATACTTATTTTCAGTCTCGAAGAAGAGTTTTATTTGTCCGAAATATGACGATAGTGTGTCAATAATTTCTTCATTGCTCGTATTGATTATTGTTGACTTTGACGCCTCACGCAATTCCTCCAGTAGACCGTTTAGCAGAGAAACTAGTCTCTCAGACTGAGCAAAAAATCCGTTCGCCAAGACTTCACCTATTTTTTTCTTCCCGGGTAATACTTTTTTTATTTTATCCAAAATGCCGACTCGCGGACAAACTTTATCAATATAAGACTGTATTTTCTCCATCAATTCGTCAGATTCTTTACTCAGTATCTTATTGGATTTCAATTCCTTTAGCACAACGGCAATATCGCTTCTCCAGAGTTGAATATTTTCGTCTAATTCTTTGCTTTTTTCCGGAATATTGGAGTAATTACTATCATTTACAAGAAAAGCAATTCCTCTATGCAATTCTTCAAAGCCTTTTTTATACAACAGTGGCTTCAATAATTCTCTGAGCTCTCCAACTATTGCACTTTGATTCCGCAGTTCCTTATCCTGTTTTATATCTGCAGCCACTTTGTTCAAAATTTCATTTAATTTTTCAAACGACTCGTTACTCACAAACAATTTCAGCAGTTCTTTTATTTGCTTTTCAATAACATTATAGGTATCCGTTTTTTGTGCAAGATATTTTTGGATGGCCGATAGCGAAT
>JAITDB010000031.1 GCA_031282785.1 Holosporaceae bacterium | reverse complement strand
GTAAAATTTTCCTAAATTGGGATTCAGAAATATGGGTATTTTTTATGTATCTATTTTTCATTGATATATCCTACCTTATTGGGCTAGAAAATCAATCTAATCTACTCTTGAACCTTTTAGATTTATCCATTTTTATGAGTACGAGGTCGCGCACTAATATTTGAGCTACCAGGAACTGAAGCTTAGCCGTTGCTCGTTCTTCGTCGGAAACTGGAGGCATATCAGATTCATCGTCGACGATACCAATGGCGTCGATTATGGAATCGATATTACTGGAGTAGGAGTTACTTTTTATCATTTTTGGTTTCCTTTGGATTGTTTCCATTTATTTTTTTCGCTAAGCTATTGCTATTTTCTTGTCTAAAATAAACAAAGTTGAGTTTTTTTTCAAGATGCTTTATAAGATTTTTAGAGGTAATATCATGAAACTCAAAACTGGAAGTTCATTGGAGAAAGAAAGCTATCTTACATACACGACGGCTCAACTGAAGGGCCGACGTCTACGCATGGCAAGGGCGCTAACAGGGTTTTCCCGTCAGGAATTCTATGAGAAGATAGGTATTGCCACATCCACCATAGACACATGGGATAGCGGACGCGTAGAGCTCACGGAAAAAAGCGCTGTGAGGGTATGTGAGGCTCTGCGGAAGCTTGGCATATATTGTACCCAGGAGTGGCTACTAAACGGCAGTGGAACTCCACCCAGACTCATGGACGAGCTAGAAAAGTCTGCCTTTCTGCCCGATGCCGGCTGGCAATCGAAAATGAATTTGCAAAAACACGAAAAACAAAAAAAACCAATCAATTTATAGATAAAAATATCAGACGAGAGCTAAGTTTTTTTACGAATCTTCATAAAAATGCTATTTTTCATATGGTAGAAGAAGATTTCCTAAATTTCAGATTCAAAATCGGCGATTGTGTTGCGGGCATAGAGGAGGATCTGAATTTTTTAGTAGGGAAAATCATTATAGGCGTGGAAAAAAACGGCGAGACCATGCTATGTCGATTACTGGGAGTTTCTGGTACAACATGTCGGATTTTTTTAAGCAAAGACAAAAAAGATCAGGCTTATGAACTCGTGAAAGCAGCCGAAGTTATATGGCATCGAATATTTAAATAAATTTTTATCATTCTATAAAAAAATAATTTCCGAAAGTCTTAAATTATCATTTTCTTAATCAAATTTATGGATAATGAGGTTCGTGATCTGTTATGGGACGCAGACTTTTGTTAGATTATCTACATGGGGAATGAAACGCCGCTAATAAATGCTGGCCTACTCAATTTGATTGTTTGTCCATTGACTGGGGTCAAGCTGGAGATGGAAGGAGATCGTCTAATAAATCGGATGAATTGGACTTATTATCCGATAGTCGATGGTATTCCATTTTTGGATCCCAAATATGCCGGGCAGCAGGAGAATGTGGAAAAATCTAACGCTTTATAAAGGAGTTAGAAATGAAAAACACTTTTCTGCAGAGCATTGATGATATGCCATATCTAAGGATAATATTTTCTGTTTTTTTGTTTGTCTGTTGTTTTTCTGTGGGACAGTGCTGTTCAGTGTTGTTGCCTCCTTGCTATGGCATGCTGATAGAATATATTAATGAGTCTCAAACACTGTCTTCTGCGGTATCGAAGATAACCACCGATGCCCTCTCTTTATCCTATCACCGTAGTTCTTATCCTACGAGAGAACTGCTGGCGCGAAGCGTAATGAGGTTTATGACGCCTGAGCAAGCGATCGAGCATCGGCGCAGATTTAATCTGAAACCCACATACGAAAATACACCATCAATGCGTTTCGACGAAAGATGGCTGTACACGGCTATTATGTTGCGCTCTATGCGTGTGGACGCAGGAAATAAGATGCTCCGTCTCGTTAATCTCAACGATTCGATCATTCCAGATCAGTATAAAGAACGCCTACTGCTGGAAACCTACGGTGATTGGGACTCGGTTGTTGCTGTCATCGAAAATATGGCCATAAAGGGATACCTGAGAGCATTTGACATGGATGTGCAGGACTACCTATTGGTGTTGCACAAGAAAAAATGCAAGACAAAAAAGAAAAAATCCAATTGCGGTTGCTGTATTCTGTGATGCTGCGATCCAGGTAGAAAATTTGAGGCATCTGACTTTGTGGTTGATAAAACATCTGCTATTGTCAGAAAATGCTATGCAACACTCGCAAAGTTAGATATCTCGTAATTTTTTTGTGGCGCGCTCGATAGGAGTCGCCCTCATAGTGTTTGAGATTCTATCTTTCAGATTTATCTTAATAGAGATGAATAAAAGGAAATGCAACGGAGAATGCAGAAGCAAAGGTTGCATTATGTGCGCAAAAATGAGAATATGGCTGCGTCAGGAGATTTTTTCATGATTAGAAAGATATTTACGCTGTTGTCCTGTCTGGTATGTATATTATCAGGCTGTGACGAGAAAAAAGCGAGCGGAAAAATAAGATTCGGTACCTGTGCTGATTATCCTCCGTTCGAGTACTATGAAAATAGCGAGCTAAAGGGATTCGAGATAGATGTGGCGCGTCTTGTTGCCAAAGAAATGGGCGCGGAAGCGGAATTTGAGGATATGCATTTCAGTTCCATTCTGGCGTCGCTCCAGAATGATGCTCTGGATGCGGCAATTTCTACATTTGCCTCTAATCCAGAGCGAAGAAAAAATTTCGATCTCTCCCGATGCTATTATTCGGAAAGCATTGCGTCCGTGTACATGAAAGATGAGCCTCATCGAAACGCTGATGAAATGGTCGGCATTAAAGTGGCTAGTCAATTGGGGAGCACCATGGAAATGTGGGCAAAAGCCAACGTCACTCGCGCTCAACTGATAACAATGGACACCAATGGCCAGATAATAGAGGCTCTGAAGGCCGGTCACGTGGATTGTGTGCTGGTGGATAGTGTACAGGCGCAGTATTTTTGCAATGTCAATGCAGAATTGGCCTATAATATTGTCGCGAAATCCGATGAAGGATACGCGATAATTTTCAAGAAGCACTCTCCTCTTCGGGAAAAAGTCAACACCATTCTGAAAAAGCTAGAGCAAAATGGCGAGTTAAAAAAACTCATGAAAAAATGGCAGCTACTCGAGGAATAAAAATTGGAGAGAATCGCGTCTAGTATTATTTATGTGGGAACCGGAGTGGTAATCACCCTAGAGCTGCTGCTGGGAGGAATGTGCATCAGCATTATTCTGGGACTCCTGATGTCGGTTCTGAGATATAATGGTATCTGCAGATGCTTTATAAATGCTGTGATCTCGGTGATTCGTGGGACTCCTGTTATTCTGCAGCTGAGTTTCATATATTTCACCATACCGGGACTTCTGGGCATCAAGCTTACGACCATTGGCGCCGGAGTCATTGCGTTTGGTTTCAACAGCTCTGCCTATGTGGCGGAAATTCTTCGAGCCGGCATCGAGAGCATTCCCAAAGGACAATTTGAAGCGGCTCGCACTCTGGAAATACCGACGTCACACATGTGGCGAGATATAATTCTTCCTCAGGTTGTGAGAAATATTCTGCCGGCCATGATGGGAGAAGTAATAGCGCTGCTGAAGGAGACCGCTCTTATCGCTACCATCGGCGGTATGGACCTGATGCGGAGATCCCAGACCCTCGCTGCAGAACGATTCGAATATTTTATGCCTCTTTGCATTGCTGGAGCCTATTATTATTGTCTCGTGCTGTTCATCGAATTCATCGGAAGAAAAATAGAGCGGAGTGAAAAATATGCTAAGGGTGTCTAATGTCTGCAAGCAGTTTAACGAAACTGTTGTGCTGGACAACGTGAGCTTTTCTGTGGAAAAATCCGACATCCTAGGATTAGCAGGACCGTCCGGCGGAGGAAAGTCCACACTACTGCGCTGCATGCAAAAACTGGACACGTCGGACAGTGGATCCATAGAGTGCAACGGCAGAGTCGGCTTCATGTTTCAGGATTTTCAGCTTTTTCCGCATATGACGGTGCTGGAAAATTTGATCTACGCGCCGACCCTAAAAAATAAAAAATTGAATCATCAGAAGCAGGCTCGTGACATGCTAAAAAATCTCGGGATCGCGTCCAAGGCCGATACATATCCGCGACATCTGTCCGGAGGTCAGAAGCAGCGCGTTGCTCTTGCTCGAAGTCTCATGATAAAGCCTGATATTTTGCTCTGCGACGAGCCCACGTCCGGCCTCGACGTCGCTACAACTACGGACGTGGTAACGCTACTGGAATCCGTCTGCGAAATGGGAGTGACCATGGTGATCGCATCGCACGATCTCGATTTTTTAACGAAAATATCAGATCGGATCATACTGCTGAACGGAGGAAAAATCGTCGTCGATATTCGTCCGCAGGAACTGGATGATGCCGTGGATTATCTGAAAAAATATTATTAATCTTAAAAAAATCGCTATTTTTAAACTTTTATTAATGTTTTTCGCCCATGCTTTAAAAGGATATTGTTAAATAGGAGAGAGATATGAAAATAAATTACATTCTCGCAGCGACGCTTGCTCTATACAGTCTTGATGCCTGTGCTGCCGGAAAATCATACAACGCGGCTCAGGGCAAGAAAGCTACTAAGACGAGCAACCTTGACCGTGACTATGCTTCAGGGCAGGGAAGCTTCGGGAAAGGAAGTAAACAAGCTAAATCTGTCAATGAATATACTCCAAAACAGGCGAGCTTCGGGAAAGGAAGTAAACAAGCAAAATCTGCTAGTGAGTACACTCCGCAGCAGGTGAGCTATGGAAAGGCAGGAAAGCGCGGTACCAGTGAATACGCTCCGGTACAAGTAGATAACGGATTCGCAAAAGGAAATAAACGCGGCAGTTTTGGTAGCGAGTATGCTCCGGTACAAGTGGATAACGGATTCGCAAAGGGGAATAAGCGCGGCAGTTTTGGCAGCGAGTACGCTCCAGTACAAGTGGATAACGGATTCGCAAAAGGAAATAAGCGCGGCAATTTTGGCAGCGAGTATGCTCCGGTACAAGTGAATAACAGTGTCGGGAAAGGAGGTAAGCGCGGCAATTTTGGTAGCGAGTACGTTCCAGTACAAGTGAATAACAGTGTCGGGAAAGGAGGTAAGCGCGGCAACTTTGGCAGCGAGTACGCTCCGGTACAAGTAGATAACGGATTCGCAAAAGGAGGAAAGCAGAGCAAGGCAGGCAGCGAGTACTCTCCGGTACAAGTGGATAATGGCTTTGCAAAAGGAGGAAAACGGAGCAAGGCAGGCAGCGAATACGCTCCGGTACAAGTAGATAACGGCTTTGCAAAAGGAGGAAAACGGAGCAAGGCAGGCAGCGAATATGCTCCGGAACAGGCGAATAACGGATTCGCAAAAGGAGGAAAACGAGGCAAGGCAGGCAGCGAATATGCTCCGGAACAGGCGAATAACGGATTCGCAAAAGGAGGAAAGAACTCTAATTTCAGCAATGAAGACGCTCCGGAACAGGTGGATAACGGATTCGGAAAAGAAGATAAATTTGGCGATGAGGATACTCTAGTACAGGATTTTGAAGTAAATTTCGACGAGCAGAAAGATGAATCTGACTTAGGAGAAATATTGAAAGATAGCAGCTCTGATCCTGAACCGGAAATTCCCGATGAAGACGAAGAGTAGTCACTGTGAACTGCTAGAATTTGAGCTTTTGAGGTATAGTCATTATAAGTTGTGTGATTTACTACTTATAATGACTATATAGTATAGCGCAGGATAGATTTTTTCTTGTTTATTTTTGTTTAGTATGCGATGGATGATGATTTTTTGTCATCGAATCTCTTGTCTAAAATATTTGGTTCAAGAGTAGATTAGATTGATTTTCTAGCCCAATAAGGTAGGATATATCAATGAAAAATAGATACATAAAAAATACCCATATTTCTGAATCCCAATTTAGGAAAAT
>JAITDB010000030.1 GCA_031282785.1 Holosporaceae bacterium | reverse complement strand
ATTTTCCTAAATTGGGATTCAGAAATATGGGTATTTTTTATGTATCTATTTTTCATTGATATATCCTACCTTATTGGGCTAGAAAATCAATCTAATCTACTCTTGAACCTAATTTTTTTTATATTATCTCGATTGTATACACGATTATTTGTTTTTTTTTGAAATCTTTGGCAAAATAAAAGACACAAAAAGCATAAAAAAGCACTATACAAGAACGCATATTCGTATTTGGATTTTTCGCATATTATGCCGCAGACTTCAGCGGATATCATGTAGGAAATCCCTATGGCACAGTAGAATATTCCGATGGCAGTTCCTCGCAATTTTTTATTTATGCGTTCATTGATCATTGATAAAAATATCGACTGTATAGAGGCATGCTGGCCACACAATATTATAACAGAAAAGAAAAAGACATAGCGATTATCCGAGAATGCAGTCAAAATGTAGGATACTCCAGCCAGAAAGAGGCAGATTTTTAACAGCGGAAATTTTCCGTATTTATCTGCGAGTAGTCCTACCGGATAGGCAAATATTATGGGGCCTATGCCCATAAATGCCGTTGTTATGCCGGCCAAAGACGGAGAAATTATCCGAGTGGCTGCGAGAGTAATCAACGATTCTCCGAAATGTCCGAGTTCGCAGCAGAAAGCCAATGTTATCAGCGCAAAAAATCTGGAATCCAGCGAGAGGAGATATTTTTTTTGGAAGGGGTTCACGAATTTTTTTTCAAAAAAATTTCCGATATTCTGTCCTTTTATTTTTAGCAGGAAAGTCGCTGCTATCAATGCCGGAATCGAAGCTGCTGCGAAAAGAAGAGCATAATTTCCGCCGGAAAAATATATAATGGACACGGCAATCGCGGTTCCCACGACAGTTCCAGCAGTTTTCATGGATTTGGCGAATCCGAACATTTCGCCGAGTCTATTTTTATCGCTGAGATCTGCCAGCAGCGCATCTCGCGGACTCGCCTGAATGCCGGTTCCTAGACGTTCCAGTAGCTCGGCTACTAAGACTCCTGCCACCGATGTACTACAGGAGAAAATAGGCTTCACCAGACAGGCGACAGAGCATCCTATCAGCAACAAAATTTTTCTATTACTGATGTAATCGCTAATTGCTCCGGCAAATATTCTGGTTAGATAGGATAAAAATTCTCCAAGTCCGTCGATCCATCCGATTTGAGATTCCGTCGCTCCAAGACCAAACTTCAGGAACAACACCAGATGCGAATACAACATTTGAGTAGAAATACTCAGCAGCAATCCATAAAACGCCAGCACCAGAATTCGCTTTGGTATTCTGTGTGACAGATGCGGCAGAGACATTAGGCAGCCAGGACCTTCTCTAAATCTTCCATGGCTTGTTTTTCGTCGATTTGAGCTACAGCAGCGTACTCGCGCATTAATCGGCAGAGAGCTTCCTGATATATTTGGCGTTCACTGTACGAGTGCTCTGGCTGCATGGCCGTTCTGTGTAAATCTCGTACTACCTGCGCTATGGAAATCGGATCACCAGAATTGATTTTCGTCTCATATTCCTGCGCACGACGGCTCCACATCATTTTTTTCGTCTTCGTAGGAACACGCAGATAATTAATGGCTTCCTCCATTTCTTTTTTGCTGCATAATTTTCTAATTTTTTTCGAAGTAGATCTATTCAAAGGAAGGCGAACCACCATTTTATCTTTATCAAAGGCAATGACGATAACTTTTAGTTCAGAACCTGAAATATTTTGCGTTTCTATTCCCTGCACAACTCCTACTCCATGAGCAGGATATACGACTAACTGTCCCTCTTCAAATCCACAGTCTTCCATCTATATCTCCTAAAATATTATATTTATATTAGCACTTTTTTGGTCATTTGAAAAGATTAGGTTTCGCAATTATTTTTTACCAATAACAATAAAGTTCAAAATATATGAGTAAATTACCTACTTAAAAACAACTCTGGAAGGAAAATAGGCGTATGTCTTCCGCGAAAAATAGCAGAAAATCTCGCCGAATAACCTATTGAAGCTATTGAAATCGAAACGGCAAAGGGGTCAAATGTGAAAAAACAAAAAAAGGCTCGGACAAAATAATCCGAACCTTTGTAAAGCGGCTCTGTAAAAATAAAAAATTTTGTTACAGATCAGACTTTTCTGAAAATTTTTTAGAAAGATCGCTGATATCTGTATAATTGCGCAAAGTCCAGCATACTTTTCTCGTACACAAGGACTCGCGCAACTAATGATCCTGATAATAAAAAATTTCCCAAAAGACAGTTTATGAGTAATTTCTAGCTATCTTTAGATGACTTCCCCATTGCAACGCCGAGTATATCACCGAGACTGGCTCCGCTGTCAGAGGAACCGTATTCGGCCATGACCTGTTTTTCTTCGTCGATCTCCAATGCCTTAATGGATAGTCCGACTTTTCTGCCGGATTTATCGACGCTTATGATTTTTGCATCAACTTTTTCTCCGATTGCAAAACGATCGATTCTTCTGTCCTGCCGATCCTTGGCCAGATCGATTTTCTTGATAAATCCGCGCATTCCATTGGATAAAGCGACTTCCAAGCCATCGTCTGTTTTGGTTTCGAGCACGACGCAGGTCACTACTGCACCCTTCCGAACGTCTACGTCTACATGTCCGTGCGGATTCGCGGTAAGTTGCTTGATGCCCAGCGAAATCCGTTCTTTTTCCTGATCGACTTCCAGCACCTTAACTTTGACTGTGTCTCCTTTTTTATATTTTGCTAGATCTGCACCTTTGTTTTTTTCCCAGGACAGATCGTTGATGTGCACCATGCCATCGATGTCGTTGCCCAGTCTAACGAAGAGGCCGAAATCCGCAATATTCGAGATGGTTCCCTCGAATTCTGTTCCCACCGGGAACGCCTTCACAATTTTTTCCCATGGATTTTCCTGCAATTGTTTCATGCCGAGTCCCATACGCCTCTTGGCAACGTCTACGTCCAGCACAACGACGTCGATCATGGATCCCGACGTTGCTACCTTCGATGGCGATATATTTTTCTTCCAGCTTATCTCAGAAACATACACAAGACCTTCCACGCCATCTTTTACCTCTACAAATATGCCGTAGTCGGTAACGTTGGTGACTTTGCCCGTGATACGAGAACCAACTTTGAACTCTTCGTCAACACCATCCCACGGATCCTTGCACAGCTGCTTCATGCCTAGAGAAATACGACGCGTATCCTTGCTGAATTTTATGACTTTTACCGTAACTTCCTGTCCCGGAGTCAGCACTTCCAGTGGATGATTGATTCTCTTCCAAGAAATATCCGTATTGTGCAGCAATCCGTCGACACCACCGATGTCCACAAAGGCTCCGTAGGTGGTGATGTTCTTAACCACTCCGGCAATGATCTGTCCCTCCTCGAGACTTGCAACGGCCTTCGCTCTCTCTTCGGCGTTCGCTCCTTCGAGAATTCCGCGCCGGGATACTACGATATTCTCCCGAAGACGATCCATCTTCAATATCAAAAACGGCTGCTCTATGCCCATCAGCGGCGATATGTCCTTGACAGGGCGGACATCTACCTGACTGCCAGGCAGAAACGCCGTCGCTCCATTGAGATCCACCATAAAACCGCCCTTTACGCGATTAAACATGATCCCCATAACACTGGTGCCTTCCTTGAAAGCCTTTTCGAAGTCCTCCCATGCCGCTTCCCGCAGAGCCTTCTCGCGACTAAGAACTATCTCGCCGCTCTTGTCTTCGTAGCGATCAATGAAAACGTCAATGCTGTCTCCGACTTTCAACTCCAGCTTGCGACCGCAACTCGTAAACTCACTGACGGAAATGCGCCCTTCAGACTTGAGTCCTACATCAATGGTCACGAAATTGTCGTCAACTCCAACAATCTTACCTTTTACAACTTTGTTCTCCAATACGGAAGCTTTACACGCTTGCTCAAAAAGTTCTGCAAAACTCTCGCCCTGCGAACCTACATTTTCCTGTGACATAAAATATCCTCTCTGTAGTTGCGTTTCCAACTCTATGCTTCAACGGAAACCAACTCTGTTTTGCTAAAAATTGATACAAAAATAACAAGATACCATCAACCCTGCCTTGCCTTAAACCTCGGATTCGTCTTATTTATTATGTAAACCCTGCCCTTCCGACGAATAAGACGGCAATTCTTATGCCTAGACCTGATCGTTTTTAGTGAATTCACCACTTTCATTGAAAATCTCCCTTTCGCGGTACTTTCTACACTTTTTTCACAGAAAAGTCAAGTTTTTTTATGCATGATAATAGACCAAAATTATGCAAGATCATGCGAAAAAACAAAAAAATAAAATCAGAACTCATCGTAGCAGAAAAAAAA
>JAITDB010000131.1 GCA_031282785.1 Holosporaceae bacterium | reverse complement strand
GAAATTCAAGCATTGCTAGGAGAAAGACTCAATACTCCACTAGATAACCTTCAAATTCCTGAAGAACTCATTGTAAGAGACGGTAACTCTTTTCAAGGAATCGAATTACGCAATGATATGTCGCCATTTGATATGTTGCAAGCCATAGCAACCTCCGTGAAAGTAGACAACTTTCCCTATGAATACTAAGAGCGATTGATCTATAGAAACCGTACTCTGAGAAATATATCAGCGTACGGTTTTTTTTAGCTCTCCCCTTTGCTGTTCCGATATCAAACACAGGAAGATAATATTCTTCCTTCTTTAAAATAGTCGGAAAAAAATCACTTGCAAAATACTTCATATTCTAATAGATTCATAGCATGCTCGAAACTGCATAATAAAATACTTTCTGCAAAAGCAAGGGAAAGTCTCGTGCAAAGCAGAGCCGTTCCTTGTGTGTGAAGAGCTTAGCAATGGATCTGCAGAAAAAAAGCAATAGTTTCGATTAGAAAAAGCGGGTGTAGCTTAATTGTAAAGCTTTGGCCTTCCAAGCCAATGACGTGGGTCCGATTCCCATCACCCGCTCCAGCCATGTGGTTAGCTGGGATGATTTCTGTATCCATTAATGGAGTTGTGACACTCGGGTGTCAGTTACGTGATCTTCTAGATTCAATTCTATATTGCAAGCACCAACCATGCGGTACCACTGGTAGCGATAGCATTAACGCATCTGACTGCATAGTTGGCGAGTGGTATGAATGACTTCATTAATGAGTCCAGGTGTCACACCTAGTGCTGATGAGTACGTGCAGAAATAAATGGACGTTTTTTCCCAGCAATGTTGATAATTCTCGGCGAGCAGCTTCTCCAATGGCTTTTATTTTGCTGCCTTGTCGTCCCAGAAATATAATTTTATGAGCGTTATTTTTCACATATATATTTTGCACGATTTTCACGCTGCCATCGCTCTGCTGCTGATAATTTTCGGTCTTTACGACGCATTTATAGGGAATTTCCTGATGCAGGCGATGATAGATGTGCTCCCGCGTGATTTCAGAGACATATTTTTCGAAGGAAGAGTCGGTGATGGTATCTTCCGGATAGATCCACTCGCCAACAGACATAGCGGAACTTAGATATTTCAGACTGTCCTCAACGCCGCTTCCGGTCAGAGCAGACACCATGAATATATTTTCGAAATTCCTGACTTGACTGAACATCTGCGATATTCCCAGCAACTCTGGTTTATGAATCAGGTCAACTTTGTTCATGACCAGTGAAACTTTTTTGGCAACGTCGATTTTTTGCAGCAATTTTCTGCTGGCGTCGAAATTTTTTTTACAGACGTCCACAACAAACAACACATCATCGGATTCGCGAAACGCGTCCCAGGTCGTTTTCGACAGCGATTCCACGGAATTTTCCCGCAAAAATCCAGGAGTATCCAGCAAAATAATTTGGCTATTGCCGTACAACGCTATGCCGAGAATTCTATCCAAGGTCGTTTGCATTTTTCGGGAGACGATGGACACCTTCTGTCCCACCATTTTATTGACCAGAGTCGATTTTCCTGCGTTGGTTTCGCCAATTACTGCTACAAATCCGCATCTGCGCAGATTCTTTTCATCTGCGGAGTTATGGACGGATCCTTCAGTGGAGTCATTTGTAGATTTGTCCAAAATAGTCATAAAAATTCCTTTCCAATAATCCCATAACATACAGCACAAAAACCCGTTGGATGCAACAGATTTCCTATGATATAGTAGTGATTCGGCGAAATATTTTGGTTAAATACTTGAGAAAAATACTCGGGTTAAATATTTCGGTTAAAGGAGAAACTGAGGTGAAAGTAGCAATTTGCTCTGGAGGGACTGGCGGACATATGTTTCCGGCGTGCGCGCTGCTGAGCGCCCTGGAAAAAAACGGCCATACCGTAAGTCTGATAACCGATACCCGTGGCAATGTTTTTTGTCCGGACGTTTGCAATAAAATTATTCTGGAAACCATAAGATTATCGCTGAAAAAAATTCCCATGATAATCGGCGAATTCACTAATTCTTCCTTAAAAATTTTCCGCACATGGAGAAAGAATCGTCCGGACGTAGTTGTTGGTTTCGGCGGAATGTTTACGCTCATTCCCATTCTTGTGGCCAAGTGTTTGGGAGCGAAGGTGGTCTTATACGAGCAGAATTCCGTCATAGGAAAGGCCAATCGACTGCTGTGTCGTATTTCCGATCTGAATCTTTCGTTTTTCGATCATGGAGACGAGTGGAAACGCATTCCGTCGCCGGTTCGTAAAGAGTTCGAAAAATTTCGGGATATCCCTTATGTTTGCGACGAAAATATAAAAATAGTGGTGATTGGCGGCAGTCAAGGAGCAAAATCGTTCTCCCGCATCATTCCTGGAGCCCTGGAGCGACTCGATCCGCTCATCAGAAAAAATATAGAAATAATTCAGCAGGTTGACGAAAAAAATCATAAAATTTTGGAAGAGCGATATCGCAATCTGGGCATAAAATTCACTCTGAAAAATTTTATTCACAACATGGCAGACGAAATTTCCAATTCCCAGCTAGTGATATGCCGGTCCGGAGCGTCCACACTTGCCGAGTTATCCACCATGGGGCGTCCGGCGATTTTGATCCCCTACCCTAGTGCCACCGACAATCATCAACTGTTAAATGCTATGCATTACATAAAAAATCAGGCTGCCTGGATGTTGCCGGAGGAAAACGAAATAGAGGAAAAATTATTCTTAATAATTAATGAAATTTTATCCAATAGAGAATTGCTAAAATCAGCTGCTTCAAATATGATGAATAGCTCGACGAGTGATTCAACTCAATTGTTTGTCCAACTTATAGAGGTGCTGTGTGAAAAGATTTCCTATTGATGCCGGACTGGTGCATTTTGTTGGTATTGGTGGTATTGGCATGAGCGGAATTGCTGATATTCTTGTGAATTTAGGTTATCAGGTAAGCGGAAGCGATTTAAAAGAAAACGCAATGACGGCGCGACTAGCTCGCAAAGGAGTCCGCGTACTGATCGGGCATCAGGAGAGCAATGTGCAGGGAGCGTCTGTGGTAGTGATGTCGTCGGCTATTTCAAAGGATAATCCGGAGATACTCGAAGCCAGACGATTGCATATTCCAGTCGTCAAAAGAGCAGAAATGCTGGGCGAGCTCATGAAGATGAAAATATCGATAGCGGTGGCCGGCACTCACGGCAAAACCACCACGACGTCTCTGGTTGCAGCTATTTTGGAGCAGGCCAGCATGGATCCAACGGTGATCAACGGCGGCGTCATAAACGCGTATAACAGCAATGCCAGACTTGGATCCGGTGACTATATCGTCGTGGAAGCAGACGAATCCGACGGATCTTTCACAAAATTAATTTCCACCATCGCCGTGGTCACCAATATAAATTTCGACCACAAAGACAACTTCGAAAATTTTTCTGAACTCCGAAATTTGTTCGTAAAATTCATTGAAAATATTCCATTTTATGGAGCTGCTGTTTTATGTCTGGACCATCCGGAGGTGAAAAAAATCGCCGAATCCATCATTGATCGTCGTCTCGTTACTTATGGATTCTCAAACGACGCCGACGTATCCTGCGAAAACGTACAGCTTTCGTCACGAGGCGCAGAATTCGACGTTGTTTTTTCTCCTAGCATCCAGAGCAGATACGACATTTCCGATAATTGGAAAGGATTCCGTCTCCCGATGTTTGGAAAGCACAATGTACAGAACGCTCTGGCAGCAATAGCTGTCGGACTGGAGTTCCGCATTCCCGAAGAAGCCATGAGAGTTGCTCTGGGATCGTTTATGGGAGTCAATCGGAGATTTACTCGAGTAGCAGACGTCAACGGAGTGGCCATCGTGGACGACTACGCTCACCATCCAGTTGAAATAGAGGCCGTTCTTCGAGCCGCCCGAAGCTTTTGCACTGGAAAAATCTACGCTGTCATGCAACCGCATCGCTATACGCGTCTGACTAACTTTCTTCCGGATTTTGCGAAGGTACTCGAGCTGAGTGACGCTGCCTTCGTAGCTCCGGTCTACTCCGCCCACGAGCAATACAACGGCGTCGATCACTTTTCTCTCCTGAAGCAAATAAAAGAAAACGGCGTTTTGCAGGCGGATTTTGTACTAGACATCAACGACCTCAAAAATAAAATCGCGCCACTACTGCGCAGCGGAGATTTTGTGATATTTCTCGGAGCCGGAGACTTCACCCAGTGGGCCTATGCCTTTCCGGATCTCCTGAGACCAACAGACGCGACAGAAACGGCAGACACTGGAGCTCAGCCATGATAACATTCGATGATCTTCCTCCCGTAAGAGGAATTTTACAGGAAAAAGCTAATTTTGCAAAAAAATCCAGATTCGGTGTTGGAGGTCCGGCAGAAATACTTTTTATTCCAGAAGACATGGACGATCTCGCGCTTTTTCTCGACCATATATCGCCGAATTTTCCCATCACTGTGCTAGGAGCTCTATCAAATGTCCTGATTCGCAGCGGAGGAATCGATGGCATCGTAATTATGCTGGGCAACGGATTCAAAAAGATGTTCGTAGAAGATGGAATACTGGAAGTCGGAGCTGCTGTCAGCTGCAGCGAACTGTCCACGGCAGCCATCGACTCCGATCTTGGAGGGCTCGAGTTCCTCATGGGACTCCCGGGATCTGTCGGCGGAGCTCTGAAAATGAACGCCGGCTGTTTTGGGTCCGAAATCTCCGATGTACTTGTGGAATTCGAGGCCATATCCAAAGATGGACAAATAAAATGGTTCAAAGCCAATGAAATGGACTTCCGCTATCGAGACTCCGGCATTCCTGACGATCTGATCATTACCAGAGCCTGGTTCCACGGTGCCCAGAATGTCGACTATGTCATCTCGCGCAAAACCAACGAAATTATGAAAAAACGTCTGGACAGTCAGCCTTTGGAAAAAAAATCCTGCGGCTCCACATTTAAAAATCCAGAAGGGAAAAAAGCCTGGGAACTCATTCACGCTGCCGGATGTCGCGGTATGAAGCTCGGAGGAGCCGTCGTATCAGAAAAACATTGCAATTTCATAATAAATAACGGAAATGCAACTCCAGAAGATATCGAAAACCTCGGCCTTAAGGTCATTGATAGAGTGCACCAAACGTCGGGTATAGTATTGGAATGGGAAATCATTCGTCTCGGCCATAGTGTCCAAATATAACCAAAGGAAATACCTATGAACAAAATCATGAAAAAAATTTGTGTCCTAAAAGGAGGAGATTCCTTCGAACGAGAAGTGTCCCTCGTGAGTGCAAAAGAATGCACCTCAGCCATTCGTCAATTGGGCTACGAAACCTGCGAGTTCGACTTCACCGGCGATATTATGGACCTCATTCTGCATATCCAGCAGGAAAAACCCGATTGCGTTTTCAACTCTCTCCACGGAGGCAGCGGAGAAAACGGCAATGTCCAGGCGATTCTGAACTTTCTCCGAGTCCCCTATACCCATTCCGGAGTAATGGCCTCTTCCATTGCAATGCATAAGTATCTCTCCGGAAATTTATTTGAGTGCAACGGCATTCGCGTCCCAAAAAATAATTTCGAAAGATGGGACGACTTCGTGAAAAAACCAGATTTCCCCTGCCCTTTCGTAATAAAACCTGTTGATTCAGGTTCTTCAGACGGAGTCCACATCATAAATGATCCGTCCGAGCTAAACGATATCGTCTGGGAGTACGGCGATATGGTACTGGTATCAGACTACATCCCCGGACTGGAATTGACGGTTGGACTGCTGAACGACAAACCGCTCGCTGTCACCAATATTATAAGCTCCATCGGATTCTATGATTACCAAAACAAATACACCGCCGGAAAAACATTCCACGAAATTCCTGCTCATGTCCCGGATTTTATTCAGCAGGAAGCTCTGCAGGTCGCCGAAAAAGCCCATAAATTGATCGGATGCCGCTGCGTATCACGCTCAGACTTCCGCTACAACGATGTCACCCAGGAGCTGTTCCTGCTGGAGGTAAATACACAACCCGGCATGACTCCGCTCTCCCTTCTGCCAGAACAGGCAAAATTCGTTGGCATTTCATTTGAAAAACTTATACAATGTATGATTGAGCAATCCTCCTACGATGAATAAAGGTAAAGTACAACGGTGCTGGAATACGAAAAAAATAATAAAAAAACTTTTGTGGCCAGAGCAAAAAAACCTCTGACATTGAGATTGCGACTTCTTTTCATTCTGCTTAAAAGCAATTTGTTCCTGTGCAGTTTATTTTTCGGATCCATTGGTTACGGATATTTTTTTTATTTCGACAGAATCCTGACCCAAAAAAATGACAAATTTATTGTCAAAAAGATAGCCTTCGATGGAAATGACAAAATCCCCGATACTCTGCTGCTAAAAGCCTCGGAATTACGTTACATGAGCAATATTTTTTTTGCCTCTCTGGAGGACGTCAAAAAAAAATTAGAAAAAGTCTCCTGGATTCGCTCTGCCGTAGTCCACAGAAAATTTCCCGACACGATCTACATAAGGGTTTCCGAAAGAATTCCCATAGCGATTTTTCAATCAAAATATAAATTGCATCTGGTAGACGCCGAGAGCGTAGTTTTGGAGCACGATGGCATAGGAAACTTCAGCAATCTACCCATAGTTGTTGGCGATGGAGCCGAAAAAGAGGCCGCGCATCTACTAAACTGCCTCGATCATTTTCCCAAAATCCGGAAGCAGCTCATATTTGCGCTGCGAGTAAGCAAAAGACGCTGGAACATAAAAATTAATAAGGGGATAACCGTAAAGCTCCCGGAAAAAGGTCTAATGCAGGCGGTTGGGATTCTGGATGAACTCGCCGACAGCAATGGTTTTTTTAACGATGATATTTTATCCATAGACCTAAGAATGCTTGACAGAGTAGTCATTAGCCGCAAAAATGAAGCAGATTCGTCGGCAGGATAAGTAAGCAATGAAAACAAACAGCGTTGTAACCGTTTTAGACATTGGAAGTTCCAAGATATGCTGCTGCATAGCTGCCATTTCTGCCAGCGGACGCGTAAACATTCTCGGAGCTGGCTACTGTGTTTGTTTTGGAGTGAAGTACGGCATTATAATCGATATGGAATCCGTTGCAAAATCCATAGTAAAAGCCATTGAAGCAGCAGAAAGCGCCGCAAAAATCAATGTGAAGTCCGTTTACGTCAGTGTTTCTGGTCGAAATGTAAAATCGAAGATAGTTGGAGCCTCGGTTTACATTGGCGGAAGAGTCATCAGAAGCGAAGACATTCTGCAACTGCTGTCTTTTCAGAACGGCGAAGACGATTCCAGCGAAATAATACACGCCATTCCCATAATGTACAGCATAGATTCCATGAACGGCATAAAGGATCCTCTGGGAATGATTGCAAACAACTTGACTGCTAGCATAAATTTCGTATCAGTTCCAAAAATACAATTGAATAATTTGCTTTTATGTCTAGGCAAGTGTCATTTGGATCCGACAGAAGTAGTGGCCTCCAGCTATGCCTGTGGACTGTCTGCCTCCGAGGACGACGCCGAGATCCCGCTCAGTCAGATCGTCATCGATTTTGGCGGCGAAACCACCACCATCTCTTTCATTTACAATGGTATCTTCTGCGGATCAGAGTTAATTCCCATCGGTGGCCGACACATCACAAAAGACATAGCCTACGGGCTAAATATATCTACTGCCAGCGCCGAGCGTCTGAAAACACTGCACGGAGCCGCCTTCGTGTCCATAGAAGACGAACGAGATACAGTGCTGGTCCCGGTTCTGGAAGATGAAAACGTCATTGATATGCAACAGCTTCCCAAAAGTACACTAAATGGCATAATTCAGCCTCGAATCGAGGAAATAATGCTGGCCGTTAAGCAAAAAATAGACGAATCTGTCTTCAAAAACGATTTCAAAAACAGTTTCGTGACCATTACCGGAGGCGGAAGTCAGCTGACCGGTATTCGAGATTTTGCTGCTGAAATCCTAAACAGAAACATACGTATAAAAAAAATAAGCCATACCTATGGAAACGCCAATTTGCCGATAAGCAATGATTTTTCCGTTACCCTGGGCATGATAAAATTCGCCCAATTGACCGAAAGTGTGTCTATTCGAGATGTATTATTTTCTGAATCAAACGAAAATAAAGGATTTTTTAAGAAAACGCTACTTTGGATAGAAAATAACTTGTAAAGAACACTCTATTACTGTAGCATAGCTGTTGGAGTTTGCAACTAGTGTATTTTTAATTTTGCAAATTGTTTATTGTTAAATTCCGTGTTTTGGGGAGATTTTGTAATATGGCGGGGCTTGTAGAAGCGGTAAATGGAGGCAGCAAAGCCAAACAAGGTGATTTTTTTACTGGCGATAGTAGTAGTGGAATCGAGTCCCTGAAGCCGAGAATAATGGTGTTTGGCGTGGGTGGCGCCGGAGGAAACGCCGTCAATAATATGATAAAATCCAATTTGGAAGGCGTTGAGTTTGTCGTGGCCAACACAGACGCCCAGGCCTTGTTACAGTCACTATCTGAAAGACGCATTCAGCTGGGGTTGCAAATCACGAGCGGACTCGGAGCCGGAGCAAGACCAGACATCGGAAGAGCTGCAGCAGAGGAAGCTGTCGACGAAATCGTAAATTATATCAAAAATAGCAACATGGTGTTCATCACCGCTGGCATGGGAGGCGGAACCGGAACCGGAGCAGCTCCGGTCATTGCGCGATTAGCAAAAGAAGAGGGCGTGCTCACCATTGGCGTAATCACAAAGCCGTTCCACTTCGAAGGAACCAACAGAATGCGCACAGCCGAAAAAGGCATTGAAGAATTACAGCAATTCGTGGATACCCTCATAGTAATTCCCAACCAAAATTTGTTCCGAGTGGCAAACGAAAAAACAACTTTTGCAGACGCCTTTAAAATGGCAGATGACGTACTTCGTTCTGGCGTACAAGGTGTTACAGATCTTATGGTTATGCCAGGTCTCATTAATCTGGATTTCGCTGATATCCGTACCGTCATGAGCGAAATGGGCAAAGCGATGATGGGAACCGGTGACGCCGAGGGAGAAAGAAGAGCCATAGAAGCAGCAGAGGCCGCCATTTCCAATCCGCTGCTGGACGACGTGTCCATGAAAGGAGCTCGCGGCATACTTATCAATATCACCGGTGGCTATGATCTCACCCTCTACGAAGTAGACGAAGCCGCCAACCGAATTCGAGAAGAAGTAGATCCAGAAGCAAGAATAATATTTGGATCCACGTTCAATGAAAAAATGAACGGACGTATGAGAGTCTCCGTTGTCGCTACCGGAATAGACGCAATAGCCGTACAGCAAAAAAGACAGGCTCTGGACGAAATGGTCCAGACAAAATTTTCCAAAAGAGAAACGCCTGAAATGCCTGATGTAAAACCAAATCAGAATATGCCTTTTATTTCGGATCAGCCGGAAAAGCAGCATCAACCTCCAGTCCTGGGAGTAGTCACCAATGACTACGCAGCCAGAAATGTCGCTTACGATACTCCGAGGAAAAGATCCCCTTCGCTATTCGAACGCCTCACCGGAATGAAGAGATTTTCCTCCGGAAAAAAAGATGATCTTTCGCCAACAAAAAATGCTTCTGCATCTCAGCATCAGCAATCTCCGCGAACACAAGAAGAGGATTTGGAAATTCCTGCTTTTCTTCGTAGAAATTCATAAAAAAATTAGTTATATTTCCATTGTATTAACCTTGAGTGGCCATAATTATGATCGATATAAAATTATTAAAAGAATATCCGGAAATGTTCTGTGAATACGCGTCGTTGCGCGGATCCACCGTTGATATCTCTCATTTGTTGGACGTAGATGCCGAATGGCGAAAAATAAATACCCTCGTGGATGAACAAAGATCCGTTATGAACACTTTGGCTAAGCAAAAAAATATCGAAGAAGGAAAAAAAATAAAAGCCGAGTTGAGCAAAAATGAAAATTTGCTCCGGGAACTCGAAGAAAAACGCAAAAATTTACTCGATTTGGTGGGGAATCTGCTGGCGCCGGACGTCCCCATCGGAGAAAGCGACGCCGATAACATCGAAATTTTCAGCTGGGGAACAAAGCCGTCGTTCGATTTTCAGCCGCTATACCACGATGAGCTCGGAGAAAAATTGGGCATTCTCGACGTAAAACGAGCAACCAAAATGGCCGGCAGCGGATTTTATTATTGGGTCGGAGACGGAGCGCGTCTGCAAAGCGCCGCCTTCTTATACGTCGAAAATCTGCTCATTAACAGAGGATTTATTCCGTTCAGAACTCCCGTTTTGGCAAAAAAAATATCGCTCTACGCCACCGGATATCTGCCATTTGCCCAGGACGAAATATATCGCGTAGGAGATTCCGATCTGTCACTGATAGGGACATCAGAGCAGTCTCTGGTTAGCTACAAAATGGATGAAATCATCGATGAAAGCGAGCTTCCATTGCTCTACACCGCCTGTACGCCTTGCTTCAGATACGAAGCCGGAGCCGCCAGTCGTCAAACAAAAGGAATTTTCAGAGTTCATCAGTTTCAGAAACAAGAACAAATAATAATATGCCGTCCGGAAGATTCTGAGTATTGGAATCTGTTCTGTCAAAAAAATATCGAAGACATAATGCAGGAATTGGGGATCCCCTATCGCGTGGTTCTCGTCTGTACCGGCGATATGGGAGCTCCTGGCTATAAAAAATTCGACACCGAAGCCTGGTTCCCGGCCTTCAATGCCTATAAAGAAACCCATTCGAACTCGAATCTCACCGATTATCAGGCACGGCGTTCAAAAATCAGATATAAAAGCAATAATAAAAATAATTTCGTGCATACCATATCTGCCACCGCTCTGACCGAACGAGTAATTATCGCTCTCATGGAAAATAATCAGACAGCAGAAGGATTTATCAAAATCCCAAAGGTGCTGCAAAAATATATGGACGGACAGGAAGAAATTCGCCCACAGAAAAAAACGCATCCTATGCAAAAAAATGATTTTTCGGAAATGGAAAGCAGAATAAAAAAATCCAACTACACGAGCATAGCAGATAAATGCGAATCCATTAGAGAATATTTCTCGAATTGTCATGGCACAAAAATAGATACGTATACATGGCTCACTATGATAGTGCGTAGTATATGGCATCATCTAGAGAAGTGAATTTAATTTTTAATGATCTGATTTTTCTTTTTAACCAACTCCAGAAGTGTTCGATAGGGTTCAGG
>JAITDB010000028.1 GCA_031282785.1 Holosporaceae bacterium | reverse complement strand
TACATGTCTGATGAAAAAATTACATCTGCTTTGCTGAAAATTCTTTATTTCAAAAGGGATTCCTCGAATTTGCAACGGTCTCATCAATTTGTTTCTAGAAAAATAGTTTACAATCATTTAAGATAAATTTATACCTTCACAATATGGAATCATAAAGGTATAAATTGCAACACTGAGACGATTGTTGAGGATCCAGAATTTTTGCTTCGAAATAAGACAAAGTTTGGAATAAATTACCGGAGTTAGCTGCTTCATTAACCGAAAATTAACCGGCTGAAGTGTATAATACTAGGGCTATTGAGATCTGGTCAATGTGAAGCTCGATACTGACAAAAACCAGCTGTTAATTGCTCCAAAAGACTGTTGCATAGTGAGATATTTTATGTAAGAACAAGAGGACGCCGATATTTGCGTGGTTGACATCTGTGTCGTCGCACAAAATTGCAGTGCACTTCTCGTACACAGGATATCGTGTTTAGGGTTGAGAAGAGATCCCGACAATGGATATCGTGTTAAAATTGAGAAGAGCTGGTCCAGCGAAGTTAATTGCTGAAGTACTCATCTCATGCACCGGTCTTTTCACGATCGAAGTATGTACGCCTTCGCTAGAGTCAATGACAAACGCAGAGGATTGCTTTATTATTTTTAAGAGGATTTTTTGATGCATGCAAAAAAAATAACCGCCGATGATCTGAAAAATAAAAGAGTCCTTTTGCGTGTAGATTTCAATGTTCCCATGCAGGAGGGAGTCATTCAAGATTTGTCTCGGATAAAGCACGTAGCTCCCACCATTGAGTTTCTGAAAAAAGCGGAAGCCCGGATAATTTTGCTGTCTCACATGGGAAAACCGTCTGGCTATGAAGAGAAATTGAGTCTGAGACAATTAATTCCGTCCATTGCTGAGACCTACAATTCGAAAATCGTATTTGTGGACGACTGTCTGAAAAAAAACGCCGACGCCATAATCGCTGCTGCCGCTCCTGAGGATCTGATTCTTCTGGAAAATCTTCGTTTTCATCGGGAAGAAGAGACCTGCAACGACGATTTTGCAAAAAGTTTGGCGTCTCTGGCGGATTTTTATATAAACGATGCATTTTCGACTTCTCATCGGCGTCATGCGTCCATTTGTGCCATGCCGAAATTTCTTCCCCACGCGTTCGGACTGGCGTTCATGGACGATGGCGCATGCTGGATTATTTTTTCGCCAGTGCTCCGTCTCCGAAAATGACCATTGTGGGAGGATCAAAATTATCGACAAAAATTAATTTACTGAAAAATCTAGTGAAAAAAGTGGATAAATTGGCTCTTGGTGGAGGTATTGCCGGAGCATTTCTGGCCTACTACGGCAACGACTCGTTGCAAATGTTTCACTACGACGAGTACCGCAGCGAAATGACGGAAATAGTAGAAAATGCCTCTCAACACGGATGCGAATTAATTCTTCCAGTGGATTTTTCCGCTCTTATTCATAAGCACGATAACGACGATCGCACAATTATGTACTCCGGCAACGGCAAGACGTCTGTTTTCGACATAGGACCAGAATCAGTGGAATTATTTAGAAGACATATTCGCGAAAGCGCCACAGTTTTGTGGAATGGTCCGCTGGGATTGTTTGAAAAAACTCCGTTTGATTTTGGCACGATGTCTGTTGCGCAGGAAATTGCGTCCAGATCCCGGGAGGGAAAGCTGACCTCCATAATCGGAGGAGGAGATACTGCATTCGCCATGAGTAAATTCGGCATCGATAAGGACTTGACATATAAATCTACTTCCGGCGGAGCGTTTCTCACATATCTGGAAGGCAACTCCCTTCCAGGCATAATCGCTATGGAAAATGCCTCGACCCTCCAGCCAGCTTGAAGCTGGACCCGTTTACGGGAGTCTCGATGCTCGGGCGTCGGTCGTTCGCGTACGAAATTTGGTTCGGTATTGCAGATACAGCTCGCATACGGTGCAACTGGTCGCGATAGCATGCGGCTCGGCCGGGCGGGATCTAACATCATGTTGGGGGGAAGGAGCATGCTTATGGGTAGCATAATTTTTTCGATGACCATTCTAGTGTTACTGGCCTATCGCGGTTTTTCGGTGCTGGTACTGGCTCCGGCGGCCGCTATGATTGCAGTCATGTTCAGTAGCGGAGAGTCGCTGCTGGGATACTATACCCAGATATTCATGGTGAAACTGGGAGATTTTGCCGTTGTGTATTTTCTGCTATTTCTGCTGAGTGCGATTTTCGGCAAGCTCATGGAGATCTCTGGAAGTGCAAAATCCATTGCCAACTATGCCTCAGAGAAGATCGGTGCTGAAAAGGCCATTTTGGCCGTCGTTTTGTCTTGTAGTATACTGACCTACGGAGGAGTATCGCTGTTTGTGGTAGCGTTTGCGGTTTATCCGATCGCCGTTGAGCTGTTTAAAAAATCCGACACGGCCAAAAGACTCATTCCGGGAGCCATTGCCATTGGATCGTTTACCTTTACAATGGTGGCACTGCCGGGAACTCCTGCCATTCAGAACGCTATCCCTGCTCAGTACTTTGGCACCAATACATTTGCAGCTCCGGGATTGGGAATCGTTGCCTCCGTTATGCTATTTTTTTTCGGAATGGCCTGGATGAACCGACAACAAAAAATCGCCCGCTCCAATAACGAAGGATACGGTAGACACGAAGACAAAATTGCAGCCATCGCCGAAGACCAATTGCCGAATTTTTGGGAGGCTGTTGTTCCAATAATTATAGTCGTGCTGGTGAATTACGTCTGCGTTAAGCATATATTTCCGCGTATGGACACTGCGTATTTGCAACAGGAAAAATACGGATCCATAGATATAAAAGCCGTTGCCAGCAATTGGGCCGTTATTGTCGCAGTATTTTCTGCCGCAGTGTTTCTGCTGATATATCATTGCAAACGTCTCAATGTGATCAAATGCTTGAATATGGGAGCAACAGATTCGCTAGCGCCGATATTCAACACCGCGTCTGTCGTCGGATACGGCGCTGTCATTAATTGTCTACCGGGATTCACTCTAATCAAAAACTGGATTTTTTCGCTGTCGTCGGGAGATCCTATCATTTCAGGATCATTTATCACGGGAATGTTGTCTGCTGTAACCGGATCCGCCTCCGGAGGACTCAGTATCTCACTGCAAATGATGGGACCAAAATTACTGGAAATGGCTCAGCAATCCCAGGTGAATCCGGAGGCTCTTCACCGGATTATCGCTCTTTCCTGCAGTACTCTGCACGCGCTGCCCCACAATGGAGCCATCATAACGCTGCTGGCTATCTGCGGATTGACTCACAAGGACTCCTATGGAGATATTTTTGTTCTATGCCTTGTGATTCCGCTTGTTACGACCATCGCTACAATACTAATATATAATCTGTGTGGGACATTTTGATTTTTAAACGGTAAAAATATGAAAAAAAATATAATAATCGCTGTAATAGGAGCCGGACAAATGGGGTCTGGTATAGGCCAGGTGTTTGCGTCGGCTGGTTTTTTGGTGAAAATTTACGATATCTCCGAAAATATTTTGGAAAATTCGCGCGCTAAAATCGCCGATTCCCTAAAAAAATTGGAAGCAAAAAATTTGCTGAAAGAATCGGCAACTCTGATAAAAAAACGCCTGTCCTATCACTCGGATATGAACGATCTCGCAGACGCCCAAATATTTATCGAATCGACCTTCGAAGATTTTTCTATAAAAACCAGTGTTTTTCAAAAATTATCAAAAATATTGAAGCCGACATCCTACGTAGCTACGAATACTTCCTCCTATTCCATTACGGCGCTGTCTCAGATGGTGCCGTGGCCGGAGAAATTCATTGGTTTTCATTTTATGAATCCGCCGCCGCTAATGGCCCTCGTCGAAGTCGTGCGCGGACTCTGTACCACTGACTCCACCTACAATTTTTTTTGGCAACTGGCTCATACCATAGAAAAAATTCCCATAGCCGCCAAAAATTCTCCGGGATTCGTTTTAAATAGAATCCTCATTCCCATGATTAACGAGGCTATTTGCGTGCTCTACGAGGGGATTTCGACGGTAGAGCAAATCGACGCCGCTCTCAAACTGGGCGCAAATCATCCCATAGGACCCCTGGCACTGGCAGACCTCATTGGACTAGACACAGTGTTCGCAATTATGAAAACCCTTCAGAAAGAAATGGGAGAAGACCGATTCCAGCCATGCCCTCTACTGGAAAATTACGTCTTCCACGGAAGACTCGGAAAAAAAACCCAAAAGGGATTCTATAACTATTAATGAGTGCAGGTGTCACACCTGCACCCCTCCAGGATTTGTTTCAAGACCTGGCTTCTGAACTTGTCTCAGGACCTTCTCAAGAACTTGTCTCAGAACTTGTTTCAGAGCTTGCTTCAG
>JAITDB010000041.1 GCA_031282785.1 Holosporaceae bacterium | reverse complement strand
GCAGCGGACTCCGGCATTTTTGAATTTGCATTTTATGTATATCACGTCTTCGCTGTTTATGTACACCAGAGATGTTTTTATGTCCATGTCGTTGCCAACAGTTACGAGCTCCAGAGATTGCTTTTCGTCTTTTAAAAAAATAGGAATCGATACCAACGCAATTACCGCAATGGACGTAATTATTTTTAGCTTTTTATGTTTCATCATTACTCATCCAGTTTAAATTTCGTTGTGATTCTAAAAAGCGCGTTCTGCTGAAAAATTTTTTCCAGAAAAGAGCGAAACTCCTTTGGATTAATTGTTTTCAGATCATCGGCAGCAGTATATATGCCGTTTACATCTCTATTGCAGAGGCATTCGCAGAGCATAGCGTAGCACATATCTTCGAGATCGACGAAAATAATGCGATCGGAGACTCTTTTTCTTTCGGCAATTTTTTCCAGAGATTCTAAACTGACTCCCGACGTAGATATTTTTTTCAGAAAAGCTCGGTAGATACTGTTCAATGTTTCCAGAGAAATGGTCGAGATCTGCGACAGACTAATCAATTTTACGCACCGATCGTTTCTCAGAAGATCTCCTACGCTGCAATGCGCGATTTTATATATGCCGTTGAAATATTTTTCTATTTCGTGCTGTAATGTGTAATCGAAAAAACTTCCGAATTTCAGATTATCCTCCGGAGACAGGGCATAGGCATAGCTAACGGAGTTTCCTGTGAATTTATTTTCCAAAGAGACGTCTCGATATTCGTGTTTCGCCAGGGAAAACGGAGGACGCGCTCTTCGCGGAGGCAAATTACTCAGAGAATCGTGCAATATTTTCAGAAGACTTTTGTAGCCAATGGCTCCGCTGACAATCACGGTAATCGGACAATCTCTGAAATTATTTTTGTAAAAAAGTTTTAGATCGGATTCCGTAACAGAATTCAGCGATTTTTCTTGAAACATCGGCAGTGAGTTGCCGTTCGAAAGTCTCACATTTGCCGCTATGTTGTTGGAAAAAGCGTCACTGAAGCAATAGGAGGACAATTTGTACTCGAGCAGGAGCTGCTTCTTGTATATTTCGAGATCTTCCGGAAATATTTCAGGGATCGCTTTGCTCAGATGCGCAAAAAAATCCCGCGCGCTCTTGGGATTCATGGACGCCAGAAGCTGAGTGTAAAAATAACCGGAATTCATATGACACTCTATGCCGAGATCGAAAAATTTATCGTAGAGCTCGGAGTTTACAAATTCTTTTTTTACTAGATCAATCATGCCAAATTTATCAGTTGGCTCGTCTGCTTCGCCCACATGAAAAATAATCCCAATCATTACCAGAGGCATCTTGAAATCCTCGTGCAGCACGACTTTTATGCCGTTCTGCAGAGCACATTCTTTGATTTTTTTTTCATTATCATTTTTGGCGAACGAATTTTGCAGCAGTAGCAGCAGTATTAGGCATACAATTCTTTTTATCATTGTTCGTTTCCACCAATTATTACAAACGCCATATTATTTTCGTCCATTATTTTTTTCGAGAGGGTATTTACATCTTCGACCGTAACGGCGTTAATGCCTTTTAGAGCTTCTTTCAGAGCGTCTGCTCCGAATCCTCGCTGCATTTTCGCAAAATAAAAATTACACAGATCTCCGGACGTCCTCAGAGACACCAGCATAGAACCGCTGATATTGCTTTTTGCGAACGCGAGATCGTCTTCGCTAATGCCATTTTCCCGGAGATCAGTCACTATTTTTTTCAGCGATTCAATGGCTTTTTTTACATTGGTGTTATCTGTTTTCAAAGTCCCTATAATGAGACTAGCGTGGTTCATGTGCACGATTCTCGTATGGCCGGAGTAGATCAGTCCTTCTTTGGTGCGCAGCTGTGCCATGATTCTGCTTTTCATCATGCCGCCACCGAGTATAAACGACAGCACCGTCGCCACGTACTGTTGAGGCGAATGATTCCGCATCGTTTTCATAGCAAATACGATGGTACTCTGAGGACTCTGAGCGTAATATTCTTTGGAAGCAGATTCCAGAAGCAGATCCGTGTCCGGTACCGAATCTTTTGCCGGAACTCCCCGAGGAACATTGCGAAAAATTTTGTCCAGCAAATTTTTTGCTTCTTCCTCAGACAGATCTCCAAAAATACAGGCCTCGGCATTGCTGGTCACGAGAAAATCCGATTTATATTTTTTTAGGTCGTCGATGGAGAGCATCGTAATATTTTCTGCGGTTCCGAAAACGCCGTTTTCGTAGGGATGCGACTTGAAAATAAGCGCCGGAAGAAACATCTTGACGGCAGCCATGCTGGGATTTTCTGCGTAGCTCTGCAGCTGTGCGGATAATTTCTCCTGAGCGCATTTTACCTTATGTTTTTCGAAGACCGGATCCTGAAGATAGACGTTGAACAGTGCTGCAGCTTCATTCAAAACGATTTTCGGTGCTGTCATGCTGAAGGAAAAGTCGTCTTCGTTGCTGTAACAGCTCATGCCGATCATTCGATTGTTCAATTCCTGCTGAAATTGAACCTGCGAATATTTTCCACTGCCGCAGGATACCGATTTTTCATAAAATGCTGGCAGTCCGCTTTTATTTTTCTCCTGATAGGCGGATCCGGCGTACTTGAACGATATGCACACATGAACCAACGGCGCGCTGGTGTCGCGCATGAATAAAAATCTGATGCCGAGATTGCTTTTCAGATCTTTTACATTTGATAATCGGGCGTATTTTTTGCCATCGTCGTTGGCGGGAGCAGCTCTGCATGAATTGGCCAGCGGAAGTGCCAGACAGCAGACCAAAAATATTGCGAAACGGCAACAAGCCATTAATTCATTGATCACGATTATACTCCTTCGGCATAATTCTCGAAATTATTACTGGATTCGCGGAAAAGACCTCTCTCAAAACTGCGTTGCATTCGTCGATGGTTATGGATTGAATGGTTTCGTCAATGGATTGAATTTCCTCCAGCAGATATCCGTGGGACAGCAGATGTGCGATGTAATCGGTTATGTCGCCAATGTCGTCTTTTTTGTACGCCATCGACAGCTCCCACTGTTTTTTTACGGTATCCAGATCGCGTTTGGCTATACCAACGGCGAGGAGCCTCTTCATCAGACGAGCGAAAATTTTTTCGGCCTCGGCGATGTTTTTTACGGAAGAATCTATGCCGGTTTCCACAACGTCGTAGGGAAAATATCCCTCCATGTATGCGAAAGTTACGTTGCTGGCTTTTTTCCAATCGTGTTCCAGGATTTTTCTTGGAAAAGAATCCGGCTGATTCAACACACTGAGCGCTAGGGTCAAACTCATGCTTTTTCTAAAATTCTGCCGATGCGAAAAAGGCACATGGTATATGTAACCAAGGGAAACCATGCTAATTTTCGGAGATGAATAGGTGATTTCCTTAACGCAGGAAGGTCGAGTGGAGTCTTCCTGGTTTCGTCGAATTTCTTTTGGTTCCAGATTTCCAAAATATTTTTCCGCCAATGTTTTTATTTGGTTCACATCGACTATGTCTCCGACAATTAAAATAGTGGCGTTGTTGGGAGCAAACCAAATGGCGTGAAAATCTTGCAGATCCTGAGGCTGAATGGACTTTATCTCCGATTTCCATCCGATGACGCTTATGCCGCCGGCACTTCTATTGAAGGCGTTGGAGGTGAGCGCTTCGTAGGCTGCTCCCTGGGGACTGGAGTCATGTCTCATGTTTCGCTCCTCTAGAATCGCGCCTTTTTCCGCCAGAAATACGTTTTCGTCGATGTCGATGGACTTCATGCGCATGGACTCGTGCTCAAATACGGCTTCGATGTGTTCGCTGGGAATTATTTCATAGAAACAAATAGATCGCAGTGACGTGTAGGCGTTTGTTTCGGCTCCAATGCTTTCTAGGAATTTGCTGAATTCTCCTCCGTTGAACTCGAAGGCCATGTGCTCCAGATAATGCGCGACTCCAGACTTGGAAATAGCGTCGTGCATGGATCCACAATTGTATAATATCAGAAACGATATTATCGGAGAGGAATTTCTCTTAAGACAAACCACTCGTAATCCGTTTTTTAGGGTAAATTCGCTTAGATCGTACCTGGCGTCCAAATGAAAAACGCTGGATACCAGCAAAGCACATAGCAACAAAAATTTTTTCAAAATATTCCCTACTTTCTGCGATGATATGAGCGATGATATCAGAAAAAATGCGATTTTATCAACTAAGATCTTCAGCTTTTGCATTTCACGACGCATAAATGCTGGTATTAGTTGGATTTTTTGCTGTTCGGACCTCTTCTTGCTTGTTCTTGCAGAAAATATTTCATTATGCAACACTCTCCATGAGCAAATTTTTGGAGCCAGAACAGATGAATCTCATAAAAATTTCGGTAATTATTCCCGTGTATAATATGGAAAAACTTTTGTCCAGATGTCTGGATAGCCTCATAAATCAGACATTGCGCGAAATAGAAATAATATGCGTAAACGATGGATCCACCGACAAATCTTTGGATATCTTGGAAAAATATGCGCAGAAAGATCCGCGAATTACCATAATTAATCAGCAGAATAGGGGAAATGGCGCTGCTCGCAACGTCGCGCTGGGCATGGCCGTAGGAGAATACGTTGGATTTGTCGACGCCGACGACTGGATCGATGTCGATTTTTTTGAGAAATTATATCTGGCCGCGAAAAAACAAAATGCCGACATCGCCTGCGCCTCCATCGAAAGGATATATTCCTACGGCAGAAGCAAAATGCTGTTGAAATTTACCAAGGAAGAGGTTTTCTCGTCGCCCGAAGCTAAATACAAGGCAACAGATGTGCCAAGACGCTGCTACATTTGGCATAAAATTTATAGAAGATCTGAACTGGAAAAACATCATATTATGTTCAGAGAGAGAGTCTATTTTGAGGATATGTATTTCTCCTATCAGGCTTTGTATCTCCTGAAAGATATGGTGGTTGTACCGGACATTGTGTATCACTATTGGGTTAATACTGAGTCCATAATTAGGACAATGACAGATCGCAAACAGCAGGATTACATAAACGCTCGGCTCGAGTTCATAGATTTTATCGAAAAGCACTCCATAATTTGCGACGAAAAATGCTATGTGCGGCGAAAAATAATCCATTGTTTCTGCGGAATCCCACTAATGGAAATCCGCGAATGGAAAACCGTCAAACGATATTATCTTTTCAGATTACTTAAAATTTGGGAGATAAAAATATCCTAAGTATCCCCAAAAATTTTTCGACAATTTCTGAGCATTTTTTTTTCAAACAGTTTGGTGGCCCTGGAAAAAAAACTGCTACGTTGCGGATGGCTCAGGAAAAAGAGACTCTCTTTTTACGATAATATCATCAATAAGGCCTAGTTTTTTGGCTTCTTCAGGATGCATGAAATTATCTCTTTCTACGGCTTTTTCGATTTCCTGCAGCGACATTTTTGTATGTTTTTCATAGATTTTATTGAGCCGTGCGCGCAGATCGAGTATTTCTTTTGCGTGAATGGCGATGTCGCTGGCTTGTCCTCTGAATCCACCGGACGGTTGGTGTATCATTATTCTGGAGTTTGGCAGAGAGAACCTTTTTCCCGGAGCTCCGGCTGTCAGCAGCAGCGATCCCATAGAGGCAGCTTGTCCCATGCACAATGTCGTAATTTCGGGAGAAATGTACTGCATGGTGTCGTATATCGACATACCTGACGTTACAACTCCTCCAGGAGAATTAATGTATAGGTAAATATCTTTTTTAGGATTTTCCGACTCAAGGAAAAGCAATTGCGCGCATATCAGACTCGCAGACACGTCTTCGACCTCTCCGGTCAAAAACACAATCCGCTCCTTTAGTAATCGCGAATATATGTCAAAAGACCTCTCGCCGCGGGATGTCTGCTCCACAACCATTGGAATCAAGGTGTTCATAATATCGACCATTGCTCTTCCTCCTGTTAACAAAAACTGACACTACTCTTCGGTTTTTTTTCTGCGAGTTTTTTTCGGAGCTTTCTCCGATGAAGACGCTTCTGCAGGGAGCTTTTTTCTAGGCTTTTTCACTTCAGAAACATCGTTTTCTACGTGCTCCGACTGATGCGTTTTCGAAGTTTCTGTCTGCTTTGACTTATGTGCCTTGGGAGCCGCTTCTGCCTGCTCGGATTTATGTGCTTTGGTTTCTATTTGCTTTGATTTATGAGCTTTATGTGCTTCGAGAATCTCTGGCTGTGTCTCAGGAGTTTCTGTTTGTGCCTCGAGAATCTCTGGCTGTGTCTCAGAAGTTTCTGTTTGTGTTTCGAGAACTTCTGGTTGTGTCTCAGGAGTTTCTGTCTGCTCTGATTTTGGAGCGTCAAGAGCTTTTACCTGCTCTGCATTATCGTTTGAAGTATTGGATTGATCCTCATCATCCTTGAAGAAGTCGAACGGTTCTTCGTCGAGTTCTATCAGTCTTTCCACGGAACAAATTTCTTCGCGTATCTTGATCCGATCAAACAAAAAAGCAACAACTTTCGATTCAAGAATCGGACCAACTATGGCGCCAACGGCCTCACCATTGGAATACATTTCCCAGATAGCTTTTTCGCGTCCTGGATACATTGTGGCAATGCTTTGAATGGTCTTGCTAACTTCGCTCCTGGTGGCGACTATATTTTCCCTTTTCGCCACTTCTGCTACCACGAATCCTATGCGAACACGCTGTTCAGCAATTTTTCTGCACTCTCTCAGTATTACCGAAGTTATTTTTTTGTTGATCTTTTTGGCTTCTTCGATGATTTGGCGTACAACTTCGGAATATTCCAGATCCAACATACTGCCTGGTATTGCAAAATCGAACATTTCAGAAATTTTTTCCAGCAAATCGCGCTTCATGAGATCCTTGCTGATATAATCATAACGAACCCATGCTCGCTGTTTTGCCCATTCTCGAGCTTTTTCCATATCATCGTGACCAATGGCTTTGGCAAATTCCTCGTCCAGCTCATAATCTACGGCTTTCTGAACTTTCTTAACGGAAGCAGAATATTCAATTGTTTTTCCTGCCAAAACTTTGTCCGCCAAGTCTGCCGAATAATTAACCACAAATTCCTTGGTATCGCCGACTTTCGCTCCCAGAAGTGGTTTCCAGAAGTCTTCTATTAATTCTGCGTCTCCAATTACAAAGTTGACGTCGTTGGCTGTCTCGTTTATATGTTTTTTTAGCTTAGTTTTGATGGCCAAATCCACAAAAACTTTATGCCCAATCTCTATAAGCGTATCTTCTGGCTCCTCGACCCATTTTTTATAATGTTCCCGCAGCTCATCAAAAACTTCGATTATTTCTTTTTCTGTTACTTCTGGAATATACTTTACAATCTCAATTGTAGAAAAATCTATGAGCTCCACCGAGGGAATTAATTCAAAATTCATTGAAAACTCAACGCCTTCTGCGTCTTCCCTGACAACACTAGTCGTCAAACCAAACGACGGAGGCGAATTCTCTTCCCTCAGAATTCTCTGGGCCGTCTCGGCCACAAGACTTTTCAGGGCATCTGCCTTTACAGTTTCTCCGCGTAGACGCCTTATAACGTCAATGGGAACTTTTCCAGGACGAAAACCGTCCATTTTAGTTCTTTGAGCAACTTCCCCTAGCTTGTTATCAACTGCTCGATTAACTTCTTCAATATCTATCAGGACGTTATAGCTTCTCTTAAGATTATCGCTCGTTTTTGATAAAATCTTCATTAACTGCTCCATATAAGTAACATAAAATTCTTTTTGGTGCGGGCGGAGGGACTCGAACCCACATGGCATAAACCACCAGAACCTAAATCTGGCGTGTCTACCAATTCCACCACGCCCGCACAATACAAAGCCATAAATACCACATAGCTCGAACGTGCGAAAGAAACCAATCGTAGTTATAGCAATTTTATCCGCAAAAAACTATTGCTTTGTGATTTTTTTCTGCAATATGATTTTGTAGGATCTATTGCTTCGCTTCTTATGCGATATTTGGCGATAAAAAAAAATACATATAATAGTTGCAAATAACAAGACTTGGCAATACATAATTTATGAATGATATCGCAATAATTTTGCATTTATGTTTTTGTATATAAATAGTTTCATAAAAACTTGTTCCGATAATATATTATATGTATTACTTTTTTGTTTGTTTTTACACGCGAATTTTTATTTTTCTTCTTTTAAATTATTATAAGAAATTTTTCTGCAATGCATTCTGCTGCACTTTATATTATGGGCTGATAGTAAATTGCTAGAGCAAATTTTATGCTACAGAACGCTATTAATTTCTTTAAATTGTATTTGCTATTCCGATTTTATTATGATACAACCAGATAAATGTTAAGAGAGAGAGAAAAACAATGACTAAAAACGAGCTTGCAAAAGCGATTTCTGAGGAATCGGGGTTTACCATAAAAGATGCAACAAAGTTTCTGGACGCCTTTGTTGATGTTACGACAGATGCACTCTCTAGAGGAAACGATGTTGCTTTGGTAGGATTTGGTACTTTTTCAAGGGCTGAACGCAGCGCAAGAACCGGACGCGACTTCAGAACCGGTCAAAGTGTTGAAATTTCAGCTTCGAAGACAGTAAAATTTAAGATTGGTAAAAATCTCAAGGAAGCAGTTAATTAATTTAGGTTCA
>JAITDB010000009.1 GCA_031282785.1 Holosporaceae bacterium | reverse complement strand
ACAACGCCATGGTCTATACCCGGCAACAGAGCGATTTCCTACTCCAAAAATATAAAATATACCCTTTTGGAAATCGAAAATAAAAAATATTTAGTTGCCAAGGATCTCGTGGAAAATTTTTTCAGCACCACGGGGCTTGCCGGAAAAATTTTGCATGATATTCCAGGAGAGTTGCTGGAAAATGTGGTGTGCAGTCATCCACTAGTAGATTCCGGTTATGATTTCGACGTGCCTCTGCTGAACGGAGATCACGTGGAAACCGATGCAGGCACTGGATTGGTTCACACAGCTCCAGAACACGGCGTCGACGACTTTAGCATATGCAAAAAATACGGCATCAAGGTACCCCAGACCGTCAACGGCGACGGCCTCTACTACGACCACGTACCGCTTTTTGCTGGGAATCATGTGTTTAAGGTGGAACCAGCTCTGTTACAGGCACTGAGCGACGTTGGCGCGCTGCTATTCAAGTCGGTCATAACGCACAGCTATCCGCATTCCTGGAGATCAAAGGCACCACTGATATTCCGAGCGACTCCACAGTGGTTCATCAGCATGGGAAACACCGGTCTAAGGCAAAAAGCTTTAAAAGAGATAGAGAAGGTCAATTGGATACCAAAACAAGGATACAACCGCATAAAATCGTTCATTGAGAACAGAGGCGATTGGTGTTTGTCTCGTCAGAGAGTCTGGGGCGTACCTCTTCCGCTATTTCTGGACAAAAAAAGCGGGGAACCTCTGAAAGATGCCGAAGTTCTCGAACGCATAGCCGATATCTTCGCTCAGGAAGGCTCCAACGCCTGGTTTTTTCACGATGCAAAATATTTTCTTGGAGATAAATACAACCCTGACGACTATGAAAAAATCAATGACACCATGGATGTCTGGTTCGAAAGCGCATCGACCCATGCTTACGTCGTCAGAAACAGCGAGAATCCCGACACCAAAGCAGATTTGTATCTGGAAGGATCAGATCAGCATCGCGGATGGTTTCAGCATTCGCTTTTGAACTCCTGCGGCATATTTAGCGATTCTCCTTTCAAAGCGATACTCACCCATGGTTTCATCGTGGACGAAAAAGGACGGAAAATGTCGAAATCCCTCGGCAATACCATCACTTTGGACGAAGTCGTGCAGAATTGGGGAGCCGATATCTTCAGAATGTGGGTGTCTGGGAGCGACTACACCCAGGATCTCAAACTGGGCATCAATATTCTCAAGCAACTGGAAGATGTGTACAGAAAACTGAGGAATACCCTGCGTTATCTGCTGGGAGCGCTCTCCGGCTACGACGAAAAACACGAAAATGTCCCCTACCCTGCACTACCAGACCTGGAAAAATGGGTGCTGCATCGATTGCATGAAATAGAAACTGAACTGGATCAGTGCGTAAATTCCTACGATATCAATAAATATTTCACGATTATACATACTTTTTGCTCTGGAGATTTGTCGTCTTTCTTCTTCGATATCCGAAAAGACTGCCTCTACTGCGACCGACAGGAAGACGAAAAACGCAAAGCCTATCGATGTGTGCTGCATACGCTGTTTCAGCATCTGGTGAGACGTCTAGCGCCAATCATTGTGTATACGGCAGAAGAAGCCTGGCTGAGTTTCCATGCAGCAAAAGCAAAGCAAGCGGGCATTTCCTTCGAAAAAGAAAATATCTCCATACATTTGGAAAAATTTTTGGCTCCGAGCAGTCAATGGCTCAATCCGTCTCTGTATGAGAAGATCAACAAAGTCAAAGAAATTCGAAAAAGTATTACGACAGCCATAGAAATCGCCCGAAAAGAAAAAATTTTGGGATCCAGTCTGCAGGCCAGCGTAGAAATTTTCGATCCGGACGACATAATACTAATCAATTGTACGGATTTTTGGGAAGAAATAGCCATTACATCCAAAATAAAATTACATAAATCGCCGATTCCCGCTAATGCCTTCATTGCCGACGAAATCAGAAACATCGGTGTGGTTGTTTCGCTGGCTCCCGGAGAAAAATGTGAAAGATGCTGGAAGGTTTCCACTGCACTCAACGGAGAAAAGCTATGCCCCCGGTGCCAAAAAGCTTTGGCTCAGTGAAATTGGCTCTGGTCTGTCTGGTGACGGTCCTGCTCGGCGATCAGATTTCCAAGCAGCTGGCGGAAAATTATCTGAACAACCAGAGTACACTCGAAATATTTCCGTTTTTTAATCTTTTGCTCGTGAGAAATACTGGAATTTCTTTTGGAATATTCCGGAACATATCTCCGATTTTTTTGATATGCGCATCGATGGCGGTTGCTGTGTACCTTGCTGTATGGGCCAGGAGTAATGCCCTGTACCGACTCCCGGTAGCGCTGGTGATGGGCGGAGCAATCGGCAATATTCTGGACAGAATTTTTCGTGGCTCCGTCGTGGATTTCCTGGATTTTCATGCCTGCGGATACCATTGGCCGGCATTTAATATCGCAGATAGTTCCATTGTGATTGGCGCAATGCTATTGTTTTTTGTCGCGTATAAATGTGATAATGAGAGTGCTGCCCAATGAAAAATTTTTACGGGAACGAAAAAAATCCGTTGGGTGATGTTCTTGAAATGTGATAATTGGTAATTGAGGTAAATATGAAATACATATCTGCATTTTTTTTGCTATTACTTTTGAGCGGGTGCAACAGTCCCGAAAATGAAAAAATAGACACAGAAGCTCTGAAGCAAACAAATAAGCTGTTGATTCCGCCGATACTTAGCAAATCATCGGCATCGGTAGGCAAAGGACACAATGTGAAGCAAAAATTCGATCGGCAAGCTGAGTCTGAAATTCGTCTACCGGAAGATAAAAAAATCTGATGCAATTGTTTACGACTGGAGGTCCTCATGTTGAAGAAAATTCTTTTTTCTTTGTTTTTGCTGTTTTCTTTTCCCATTATAAGCGCAACCAATTACGAATATAGAGACAGTTCCATCTGTAAATTGGAAAATGGCATATCCGTCATTTTTTTAGAAGGAGCAGAAACTGATTTGCTCATGGTAGCGCTCTGCGTTTCGGCCGGCAGCACCGACGAAATCGAGAAAGAAGGAATCGCCAACCTCCTTTCCAAGATTCTGACCAAAAAGTATATGAGCAGCATCAACGGAAACGCTCTGCAGACTGGTCTCGAAAGCAATTCCTATACTGGCTATGACCAAAGCGTATACTATTTTTGTGGAAAACAAGAAGATCTTGACGACTTTCTAAAAAATCTGAGCGAATTATTTTTGGCGTCTTCTTTTACTCCGGAAGATGTCACGACCTCTAAAAATTTGGTGGAGCAGATTATCAGCAACGACGAGCAAATGGATCGGACCATAATAAAAAGAGAAGCAAGAAAATCGATGTATTGGCATTCCAAGTACGGATCCAATATCTACGGCACCAAGGAAGGACTCCGGCTCATAAACGAAAATGATATCGCTCTGTTCAAGCAAAACCACTATACGACCGACAGAGTTACTCTCGTCATAGCCGGGAATGTCTCGAAAAACAAAACCTTGGAATCTGTGCAAAAACATTTTGGCCAGATGGAAAAAACATCGTCCAGCATAAATCGTTTGCAGGAGCCAGAACATCACGGATCTGTCATAAAAATCACGAGATACAGCGAGCAGGTGAACGTTCCCGTGATAGAAATGTACTGGAAAGTGCCAAACTATAGAAATGATAAGGAAAAAGCTCTAGCAACGGAAATTTATCTTGAACATCTAGGAAATATGCTGCAGAAAAGTTTGATTGAGGAGCAGAAAATTGTATCTTCCATTGCTTTCAGCTATTCTTTCTGGAACTACGATTACGGCGACTTCTACATGACCATAACTGCTAAAAACTCCGACGACGTGGATGAAATAATAACATCGGTATTGGGAGAAATTAAGTACATCGCTTCCGAAGAAGTAACAAAAAATCAAGCAGAAGCGGCTTCTCGGAAATTGTTTGATACCTATAAAATGTACAGAACAGATCTACTAGAAGCTCTGGATTATTTTTCCAAGAGAGTCAGTGCTGGCAACGATTTCGACTATGTAAAAAAATTCGTACTTAATATTAATCAATACTCACTTGAAGAAATAAATAAGCAAGCAAAAGAAATTTTTGGAAAAGACCCATGTGTAATCTGCATATTAAAACCTCAGCCGAAAACGACGGATACCCCACAATGATTCATCATAGCATTGTAAACGGATCTCCTGTCGAAGCGCCTGATATTTCCGGCACCATCGACATAAATCACATCATCAACGGAGATAATCTTGAGGTTTGGGAAAATTCTCGTTTAAAAAAATGGCTTTCTCTGGAAAAATTCATAATTTTCGGTACTGGAGGATCAAGCCTCGGCGGACAATGCTTGCACGGTATTTCAAAAATGAAGGACAAGCTCACGTTTGTTAATAATTTGGATCCTCATACACTAAAAAATGTGTTGGGAAAAATATCTCCGCACACGGGTTTTTTATGCATTTCCAAATCCGGAGAGACCATGGAAACCGTTGCTCAGCTGCTACTGATTCTGGGAGTCCTGGAGCGCAGCGAAATTTCCAGTCGAGTTGTGGTGATAACTGAAAATAAATCGTCCTCTCTGAGAGAAATTGCGGCCGAATACGATTGTCTATGCGTTGATTATCCGAAGAACATTGGCGGGAGATTTTCGGTATTTTCCATTGTAGGTATGCTTCCGGCATTTATAGGCGGCACGAACCCGCAGCGTATTCGCAGCGGCGCACGGCAGTATCTAGAGACGTCGCGAAATTTTGCTCAGAATGGAGCGCGCTTCGTTGCCGGACATTCTCAGCATGTTTCATTCATCTACTCCGACAAATTATCGTTTTTCGGAGCGTGGCTGGCGCAGCTTTACGCCGAAAGCACAGGGAAATCCGGAGTTGGCGTTACGCCGCTGACAGCCATGGGATCCTTCGACCAACATAGTCAGCTGCAGTTGTATCTGGACGGTCCCAGCGATAAATGCTTCACATTTTTTCTGGAAAAACAAAAAACTGACTTAGCGATATCCTCAAAAATTTTTGTTCCGCATTCGTTTTCCTACATAAAAAATAAAAACATCGCCGATATTTTTGAGGCTCAGCACAATGCTACACTGGAATCTTTGGTGGAAAAAGGAGTCCCATTGCGAAAAATCGAGTTTCCCGAGCTCACGCCAGAAATTTTGGGAGCTCTTCTGGCCCATTTTATTTGGGAAGTGATTGCAGTTTGTCATATTTTGAAGGTAAATGCGTTTGATCAACCTGCGGTGGAGCGTGGCAAAATTATTACCAATAAATTACTAGGTGCCATTTGAAAATCATCAATTTCGATAAGATGCAGGCATTGGGCAACGATTTCGTAATGATCGCCAAAACACAAATGACCGGCCTGGAAGACATCGGAGATTTCTGCAGGAAAATAAGTCATCGCACTCTGGGCATCGGCTGCGATTTAGTAACGTTTTATAGCAACGATACCAGCGTAATTGACGCGTCTTTTTTTAATGCCGACGGCAGCGAAACGGAAATCTGTGGAAATGCCACTCGCTGCCTTGGTCTTCTGGCGAAAATGCGGCAACTAGACATGAAATCCATTCTTCTAAAGACCAAAAACAGCAGTTATGTTCTGCACATGAAAAAGGATAATGATGTATCGATAAATTTCGGAAAACCAACGGCACTGACATTGGCTGCGCACGTTTCTGATCCCATGAATCTTAGCCTGAGCGAAGATTTACGCCTAGACAATGGCCTTCATGACGAATTGAGGCGGCTGGGACTTCGGCGAGCTTCATGTTTATCCGTTGGGAATCCGCATTTGGTACTGTTGCTAGAACATATGCCGTCTTTGGATCAGGCGCAACGCATTGGATCCATTTTGGAGAGCAATCCGCTGTTTCCGAACAAAGTAAATGTCTCATTTGGGAAAATAATTTCCGAAAACGCTATCGCTCTGCTGGTGTTCGAGCGAGCCGACGGTTTGACCTACGCCTGTGGCAGCGGCGCAATGGCCACCGCCGTCGCCATCCATAAAAATAATTTTCTGAGCTCAAATGCTATCGTCGTAACCCAAAGAGGCGGATCTCTGCTGATGCAACTCGATAAAAACGGCGACTGGCTCCAAACGGGATCGGCAACGCATGTGTTCTCCGGCCAATATAGATTTGCAACGGAAAATGTTTCCACAAATACTTCCACCGACGCTTCTACCGAAAATTCTGCTGTGATCGTCTACACCGACGGCGCTTGCAGTGGGAATCCGGGTCCCGGCGGATGGGCCGCTCTTATCATGTACGACGGCCAGGAGCAAGAGCTATGCGGCTCCGACGATAATACCACCAATAATCGCATGGAAATGATGGCTGCCATCGCCGCACTGGAGCTTTTCCTTTCTCCACGCTCCATAGCATTGCACACCGATAGCACCTACGTGAAAAACGGCATTACCAAATGGATCCACGGCTGGCTGAAAAATAATTGGGTCAACTCAGAACACGAACCGGTAAAAAATAAAGACCTCTGGCAGCGCCTTCTGAAAGCAACGAAATTTCATAAGGTTTCCTGGAATTGGGTCCATGGGCATTCCGGAAATAAATTCAATGAGCGGGTTGATAAACTCGCTAAAAAACAATGTCGGCGATAGGACAAAGATGGAAAAAGAATCTTTGCTGGGAGCAAATTTTGCGGATTTGGAACGGAAGTTCACCTCCATCGGCCTAACAAAACTTGATGCCAAAAGAGTACTTCCCTGGATTCATGTAAAATGCGTATCATCTTTCGATGCCATGACCGATGTGCCGCAGAAAGTTCGCTCTTTGCTGAAGGAAAATTTTTTTTTGGAACGGCCTCGCTGCTGCAATTTACAAAAATCCAGCGATGGAACGCAAAAAGCTCTGCTGGAGTTCTCCGACGGCCATCAGATAGAAACCGTTTTTATTCCAGACGAAAAAAGAAACACCGCGTGCCTTTCGACTCAGGTGGGATGCGCCATGGGATGCAAATTTTGTCATACCGGAAGACAATCCTTTGAGAGGAATCTCCGTTGCGACGAAATCATGGCTCAGGTGTTCTTCTGGAAAGACAGACTGCCGACATTGACAGAGCTGCAGTATCCGCATCTTTTGAATCTGGTGTTCATGGGCATGGGAGAACCGCTGCTGAATGTCGCAAATTTATTTCAGGCTCTGGAATTGCTCCTGGACGAAAAAAATCACAACTTTTCCCGCAATAAAGTAACGGTATCGACCTCTGGCATAGTGGAAAACGATTTGCTGCAAATGGCGAAATTCGGCATAAAATTGGCGATATCTCTGCATGCTCCCGACGATATTAAACGCAACGAGCTCATGCCAATCAACAAAAAATATAACATTGCTATGTTGCTAGATGTCGCCAAGGAGTATCTCTCCAGAAGCAATACCGAGCATGTCACTTTCGAATATCTGCTGCTTTCAGGCATAAATGACTCCGATGACGACGCTTGTCGACTGGCAAAGCTGCTTTCAGGAATACGCGGCAAGGTCAATCTGATAACATTTAACAGCTGGAATGACTCCACCTTCAGTGGATGCTCCAGAGCCAGAGCTGACGCCTTTTTGTCCATATTATTAAGCAAGGGAATCCGCACCATCATAAGAAAATCCCGCGGAAACGATATCGCTGCTGCTTGTGGTCAATTGAAAACTACAATAAAGTAACTTGTTATTTGATATGAACCAATAAATTTTAGACCAATTTATTATACCATTTCAGGCTTTTATATCTTCTGTACAAGAGAATTTGGGCAACGACAACCAAGGCTGTCATAAAGGCGTAGACTGTGGGCACATAAGTTAACGCATTCAACCAATACAGCAGTGCCGTTGGGAAAACCACCAGCAGCCACAGACACGCCTGATATACAATAGCGGCATATTTAGTATCTCCTCCGGCGCTTAGGACTCCCCAGGTCGATAGCATGAGTGTCTCGAATCCCACGTTCAGCGTAACCAGAAAGAGCACGATTTTTATGTCGGTATATAGCTCCGATAAATTATTCGGCAACATATCAAGCATGCTAAGAATACATTGCGGAAAAAATACCAGCGGAATAGACATTATAACGCCGCAAAACATCGACATAATCACAAAAATTTTGTAGGTTTCTTGAATGCCCTGGAGATCTCGGCGTCCTATCATATTGGCGCAAATAGTGGCAATTGCCTTGTTCATCCCCTCTCCAACGAAAATAAAAAAAATGTATATGGTGATGCCAATGTTGTAGATAGTAGCAACGTCTCGTGAAATATGAGCCGTTAAGGTCTGTATAGCCCACCAGGCCACCATGGAAATGAGATTCCCAGACATGGTAGGAAAACCTACGCGCAAACAATTACAGAGTAACGGTGAATTAATTTTTCGATTTTCGAGTGTTTTGTAAACCCGGCGATTTCTTTTTCTAAAAAATATTGCGGCAAGTATGACCGTCTGCGCAATCTCTGCGATCACCGTGGCAATGGCTGCACCAGAGCATCCCATCTCAGGAATCACATCGCCAATTCCATAGATGAGCACGTAATCCAGTATGGTATTGGTAACAGTCGCAACGGCAACAGATAAAGTTATAATTTTGGTTTTTCCTTGTCCTATAAAAAACGCTGCCAATGCTGTTTTTATTGGAGCCATCATGCCGAAATACATCAGAATTCTTTGGTATTCCAGTCCTCCCTTCAGACAATAATCGGGCAGCGTATTGATTTTATCAGAAAAATATGCGATTGGCACAAATACCAAAGACGAAGCCAGCGATAGGTAAATCATCTGCCATGCAGGAGCTGCGAGCTTATCATATTGCTTGGCTCCGTTGTATTGTCCGACGAATATTTCAGCGCTATCTACCATTCCAATGAACATAAAAGAAAAAATTCCGGCAAAAGTGCCTGCAACAGACGCCGCATTCATGGCGTCAATGGAATAGCCGGCCAACATGAATTTATCGATGGTATACATCAGATTTGTCGACATAAATGATAACACCATCGGAATGGTTACACTGAAAATACTTCTCAGAGAGCCGTCTACTATTTTATGTTCCATTATTACACCAGAAGATTGTCCAATTGTTTTTTATAATCCGGATTTTTTTTACAGAATTCCTTCGTAAACTCATAAAATTTTTGGACTCTATTAAATAGTGTTTCAGACATTACATGCTCTATTTTGCAGGAGTTAGCGATGGATTCTTCGCGACTTAGTTTCAGAATATGCAGAAAAAAATTGTTCATGGTTTCGAAGCGATTTATGATTTTCCGAGCTTTTTCCAGACCTATTTCCGTAAGTGTTATTTTGGTGTATGGAGTATAATTGATCAATCCCTTATCCGCTAGGATATTCAGAGCTGCATTTACAGATGACTTGCGCACCGACAGTAGCGCAGCCACGTCTGACATTTTTGCATAGCCTTTTTCTGTCACTTCAATATACACGGTCTTCAGATAATTCTCCTGATTAGGTGTTAGTTCGGTCATTGTATCCTCTTTTTCAAGCGATTGATATAGTTAACAGCCATCCGACAAAAACCGATATAAAAAATGATGCAAACCATAGGGCGACGGCCTCTTTCCAGCCTCTTTCCTTAAAAATTACGATTAGTGCGTTGACGCATGGGACAAAAAGCGAAATCACCACAGTTGCGGTTAGAATCTGGATGCTTGTCAACGCGCTTTCGGCTCCGATACCGGACATCTGCAACAAGCTAGCGGAAGCAACGTCTTTGCGGATCATTCCGATTACAAAAATATTTGCGAAATCTCTAGGAAGATTCAACATATTCTTGATGATCAGAGCCATACTATTCTGAATATAGTACAATACATGGAATTCATTCAATACGGTCATGATTACGTATGTAACGGTAAACATAACTAGCATACCGCGAATGAATCCAATGCTGCGAAATAGCGTCTTGCGAAGGCAATTCCTCAGTGACGGAGCTCGCAGCGGAGGAATATCCATTAGCAAATGACTATTCCTACTTCTTAAAAAGAAATCCAGAACTTTTCCGGTGACAAATATCACAGCTAGCATAATAAAAATATACAGCAGCCATATCTTGACGTTGTTGGTGGATGACAACAACGCAATGATGATGCCCTGCTGAGCCGCACAGGGTATGGCAATGCCGATAATGGCCGTCGCGATGGTTCTGTCTTTTTTGGTCTCCAGCATTCTGGTGGACAAAATTCCCATAGTGCTACAGCCGAATCCTAGCAAAATCGGAATTACAGCCTTTCCATTTAGACCTATGCGAGAGAAAAAATTATCTGTCAATACTGTGAGCCGAGGCAAATAGCCAGAGTCTTCCAGCAATGACATTGCGGCATTATAGGCAGTTACCAACGGCAGGAGCACCACAAACAACGTCTTGGCTTCCATGGTGAGTATGCCGAAATCTCCCAGTAGTACCCTTCTTAAAAAAGGACTGTCAATGTGACGCGTCACCAGAGAAAATACCGCAATTTCGTAGGAGGAATCAAAGAATGACGAAAGATAGTCCACCAGATCGCCAGCCACATATATCCCTAAAAATTTGAACATGAAAAAAAATATCAAAAGCGCAATGGGCCAGGCAGAATAAGGATTCAGCAGCATTCTATCCAGAAATATTTTTTCTTCGCTCTGTCTTTGAACGTTCCTCGTCATTACCTGTGCTGCCAGCTCGTCGACATTGTGACGGTGCAATTTTTTTTTAGGCCGAGCAGAGGGATCAACCAAAAAATTTCCGGAAGCATCGTTGCCCGCGACCTCTCCAATGGCCGTCAGCAGCTCCTGCGTTCCCTCAGACCTTGTTGCCACCGTTTTTATTACTCGTATTCCCAGTAGCTGAGATAATTTTTGCGCATCCACGGAGAAGCCTCTTTTTTCAGCCTCGTCTATCTGATTTACTACCAGTATCACATTCATACTTATGTGCAGCAGATGCAGCGTAAGCAGTAGATCGCGTTCCAGAGTAAGCGCATTCACGACATTTATCACAAGGTCAGCTCCATTGAGTATTTTCTTCGTGACCATCTCGTCGTCGCTGCTGCGGCCATGCATACTGTAGATGCCGGGAGTGTCTACCAGATTGCCAGAAATTTCGCTGGCGGAAATTTTCGTCCTGGATATCGAAACCGTCGTGCCGGAATAATTGCTGACATCCACGTATTTATGCGATAATATGTTGAAAATCGATGATTTTCCAACGTTCGGGAGTCCGACCAATACAATTTTTTTGTTTTCGTTGCTATTTGTTTTGTC
>JAITDB010000005.1 GCA_031282785.1 Holosporaceae bacterium | reverse complement strand
AAAGCCGGATACAGCGGAATGCAAATTATTCTTTTTCCGACGTATTCCGCATGCTCAAAATCGCCTTCTTTATAGCTGAAGGTATTTCTGTAGTAGCTGAACAGATGCACCGGCGTGTAATAGGGCACGCTTCCAATGGAATTTTCCTTCAGAAACAGCATGAGATTGTCTTTTTGGGAGGAATCCGTCACGCAGATAGGGAATAGATGTCCCGAATGCACAAAATCATAGGACGGAATTCCCTGCGGAATAATGTGATCCGCCATGTCAGCGAAGGCAGTTCGATAGCGCTCAGCCAGCGCGCGGCGTCTGGCGTTGAGTCGTTCTACTTCCTGCAGCTGACGCACTCCTATGGCAGATTGCAAATCCGACATATTGCTCTTGGAACCGGGATACACAACGTCGTAATAGCAGCTGGCGTTTTTGGAAAAACGATCCCAGATGGAACGATCTATGCCGTGAAATCTCTGGAGATTTAAAAAACGTTGCTCGGCCGGAGAATTTGATACGACGCAGCCGCCCTCTCCGGACGTCATATTTTTTATGGGATGAAAGCTGAACACCTGGATATCGCCGAATGTGCCGATGCGTCTTCCCTTGTAGGCGGATCCCATGGCGTGGGCGGCGTCTTCTACGACTCGCAGATTTCGCTTCTGAGCAATTTCATAGATCGGATCCAAATCAACGGACAATCCAGCGTAGTGCACCGGCATGATGGCTTTCGTTCTGGAAGTGCAGGCATCCAAAATGCGATTGGGATCAATATTAAAGCTGTTTCGGTCGATGTCCACGAACACCGGCTTGGCTCCGAGCTGCGCAATGACGTTCGCTGTTGCGGCAAATGTCATGGATGTGGTTATGACTTCGTCGCCTTCGCCTACGCCAATGGCCATGAGCGCTGCCTGCAGTCCAGCCGTCGCCGACGAAAAACACATGGCCGTCCGACCTCCGAAATATTCGCGGAGCTTCTCTTCAAATTGCTGAGTAATTGGTCCCGTGGCCAGCCAACCGGATCGTAGTATCTTCACCACGTCTTCAATTGTCTCTTCACTGAGCATAGGTTTTGAAATCGGAAAAAATCTATTTTCATCAACTTTTTGCAATGCACAATACTCCCATCAATATTAAAAAAATTCCGGCGATTCGAAAAAAAGACATGTTCTCTGCCAAGAAAAACCAGCCGCCAAACGCCGTAATTACAAACGCTAAACTGCTTATAGGATATAGAAAACTCAAATCATGCTGCGATAAAAGATACAACCACAAAAAAAGTGCCAGCACAAATATGAAAACCCCGCAGATAATATAAAGATTGGTGGCAACGGAAAAACACAGCAACAGGAGCGGCTGCTTGAAATCCAGCATATTCACTCCTTTTTTCATGACCACTTGCGCCAAAGAGTTTATAATCGCCTGCAGTAGAATTAGACAAAAATCTAGATATTTCATTTGTTACTTATCACCACAAAATTTTCATCAAAATCTAGTATATTATGCCGATTGGTTTTGGTCGCAAATATTTTTTTGTATTTGTCTCGAGTCATTAGCAAAAAAATTCTTTTTTCCGTCGTGTTCCAGAATTCCCAAAATTCATCTTCCTGCCAGAGGACTTTTTTGTCTTTTTCGGCATTGGCTCCGAACTCCAATTCTCCGACGAAATTCACTACGCTAACAGTAGAATTCGCGTAAACGGGAAAATCCTGATAGTAGCGATCGTAGCAGAACACCTCGTCATCTGGGTTTTTATTCAGACGCACAAACTCGGCCATTTTTTTTGTAGACGGCTTTCGCACATCCTGATAATAAACCGATCCTTTGTTGATAACCCACATCATATTGGCCGCCAAAAACAAAAACACCAGCAGAGCATTTAACGGCGATATCTTTAAATATTTTGGATAGGCCACTGCCAACAGTGTCACCATTGCTGCCAACGCTATTGCTCCCAACACGTGAATCAATGTGATGGCATCGTGATCCTGCAACACATCTGCGATCGTTGGTTTCAGAAAAAAATATGCAGCGGCCATGATCGCAAACAAAAATATATTTAATAGCGCACCGATTCGGAGATTTCCGCTGCGGGATTCCAGAGATTTAACGATATAAATTCCCGTGATCAGCGCCAATGGCTGCAGCAGCGGCAAAATATAGGGAATCAACTTGGATCCGGAAAAAGAAAAAAATCCGAGGATTCCGCCTATCCAACAGAGAAAAAAAACATTTTCCGAAGATGTTGATTTTTTTTTCCATGCGGCTACGACACCATTTTTAATGGCTATCAACGAGAATCCTGTCCAGGGAGCGAATCCCAGCAGTAGCACTGGCAGAAAAAACCAGACCGGCTGATATCGATCGTGCATGGTAGTCGTGTATCTCAGAAAATGCTCCACCACGAAGTAAAAATGGAAGAAATCGTCGTTCTGCTTCATGACGCAGATATGCCATGGCAAAAATACCAGCAGAAACGAGAAGATTCCTGGTAGATACAGCATTTGCGGAATTTTTTTCCAATTTTTTGTAAACAGGATCCATAAAAACGCCACGAACGCCGGCAGTACCATTCCAATGAGTCCCTTGGTGAGACATGCCAGCGCCGATAGCACGTACATTCCCACAATTATGGCTTTTTGCTGCGATGATTTGGGAGGAGATTCATGCGAAGTCGGATTTTTTTTCACGAACGCAGCGAAGAAGCACCACAGTGCTCCGCTCATGAACACCGACAGCACAAGATCTATGATGATCAATCGACTATGAGCATAATAGAGGAGACTCGTCGCCAATATTCCCGCCGACGCCACTCCGATCGTGTTGGAATAATATCTGCTGCCCATGAAGCACACCATCAGACACCCCAGCACTGCAAATATGACAGTCCAGAGTCGCATGGACGTCTCCTGGAGTCCAAAAATTTTTTGAGATGCCGCCTGCATCCAATAAAAAAGCACCGGCTTTTCGAAATATTTCAGTCCGTTCAGACGCGGAGTCACATAGTCGCCGGTGACTACCATCTCCCGCGGAATTTCTACATAGCGACCTTCGTCCGGATCCGCAAATCGGCGAATCCCCATGTCATAGGCAAAAAAAATGGATAGGACCAGCGCCAACGCAAAAAAACCGCGGACCTTCTCCGATAAACTCAAATTACTCATGTATGCTATCCGAAAATTGGAGCGGGTGAAGGGAATCGGACCCTCGTCACAAGCTTGGGAAGCTTATGCTCTACCATTGAGCTACACCCGCACAAAAAAGATAATAGTCAAACCACGATCACATTGCAACCGCTTTCGCAAAAAGCCTTGGTTCTTCATCTTTTTTCATCAAACCAACGAAGAAAAATTATAAATAATCACATAACGGTCTAAAATAAAAACGCTCAATTTTCAATATTTCTTGCATTCGAAAAGTCTTCGAGACAATTTTTGGGCGCAGGAAACTCAAAAAGCTACCGCGTTGAAAAACAATGACTTTTATGGCAATAAGCCCGAAATAAGCTCCTGCAGCGACGACATTTTTTTGCTCATATTTATATAGTTTTCGTCTTTTGATGCATTTCTCGTCGATTTACGGACGATTTTTTTTGATCGCCTCCATAAAAAATGCGTCCATTATTGGCAACAAAATTTTAATGATATTTGAAACAGTATTATTTTATTTTTGATGACTTAATTGACGATTATTTTATAACAAAAAATGCGGTTAGTACATTGAAAAATATAATAATCCCAGATATCGCTTGCGTTTTATAGAAAAACATACGATCATAATAATGTTCAATAAAACACAATTAAATTTTAGATGGAGACAAAAATGCGCAATTTATTGAAGCATTTTGGTATGGGGAGAAGTGCATCCAATGTTTTCTTTTCTTATCAAAACGTAAGTGATCCCCAATGGACGCCGTGTCGCTATGATGCCGTTGCCGAAAGTGGTTTTCAGAGAAATGCCATTGCTTTTCGAGCCGTCAATTTGATATCCCGAGGTATTGCATCGATACCCATGAGCGTAAAAAATCGAGAGGACAAAACAGAGAATTTAAAACTAACTAATCTCCTGAATCGTCCCAATGAAAATCAATCGCGGGGAATATTCTTCGAAACTCTAGTAAATTATCTACTGATTTCCGGAAATGCATTTATTCATTTCGGAGAAAACGGCGACTTGAATTGTCTTCGGACAGATCGAGTGCGAATTGTGCCGAACGCGTCTAAAACAGCAATTGAGTCTTATCACTATGAAGTCGATAGTTCGAAATTTATTATTTCCCGGGACGATATTCTGCACCTAAAATTATTTAATCCGCTCAACGATTGGTACGGATTGAGTCCGCTGCAAGTTGCGTCTCGCTCCATTGATCAGCATAACGCCATCTCGGATCATAATCTTGCGATATTGCAAAACGGCGGTCGCCCTTCCGGCTGCCTGATGGTGAAAAACGGCACGGAAAATCTCAACGACGAACAACGAGAGCAATTGCGAGAAGACATAAAAAATACCTACGCCGGTTCCATAAATGCCGGAAAAATTATGGTGCTGGAAGGATGCTTCGAATGGAAAGAAATGGGATTTTCTCCCAAAGATTTGGATTTTAGCGCTGGAAAAAATATGAACTCCCGCGAAATCGCGTTGGCGTTTGGGGTGCCTCCGTCCATGGTGGGTCTGTGCGAAAATTCCAATTTCACCAGCTATCGGGAAGCACGTCTGCATCTGTGGGAGGATACGATTCTGCCTATGGGAGAATTAGTCCGACTGGAACTAAGCGGATGGCTTTCGAAAAAATTTCATACGGCAGTGGAAATAGTTTTCGATCTGGACGCCGTTCACGCCCTCACTTCAAAACGGGAAATGTTGTGGCAAAAAATATCCAACGCCAATTTCCTAACCGCTAACGAAAAAAGAGAAATCCTCGGATTTCCCCTGCTGAGTGAATCCGATAGCGAAAAAATAAATCA
>JAITDB010000077.1 GCA_031282785.1 Holosporaceae bacterium | reverse complement strand
AATTTTCCTAAATTGGGATTCAGAAATATGGGTATTTTTTATGTATCTATTTTTCATTGATATATCCTACCTTATTGGGCTAGAAAATCAATCTAATCTACTCTTGAACCTTAATTTATTTTTGCATTTTTTATTTGCAAAGTGTAGCTATTGGAGAAAAAAATAAGTTTTTGTAATATCATGGACAAAATATCCGCAGGATAGGATTTGAGTTACAGTCTTGGGAATTTATTATTTATATAAAATTTCGTTCTAAATTATCTGAATATTAAATTTTATTTTTAGGTTGTTCAAGAGGCGCCTTGTTTTCAAAAAATACAGAGCTTCAATCGGATAATTTAGAGCGAAACTTATTGTTAGCTGCTGGTGGTGACTAACATTGTGCTGTAGTCGAACTTCGTTCCGGTATTGCCGATTTTTGTACCGGTATTGTCATACAAAATATTTATGTCTTCCACAGTTATCGCGCTGAAGGTAAATTCGATGGTGTCGTCCTTTTGGCGATATGTTTTCATGAGGCAGATTTCGTAATTTACTTCCTGTATGACGACTTTCGTGCCATTTATGCTGGATAAACGACGAAGACCTATCTTGGGAACGTTTTTTCCGGAATATAAGTATTCCTGTATTATAGGAGCCCACGATCCATATTTCATACAGACGACAGGATCCTGGGCAATAACTCTACCATCACCTGTTAATTCTCCGGTACTGTCGTTTGTTATCAGTCTGCAGCAACCGATGTCAAACCATAGACAGGGAGTAGCGTTATCGGTGAATCCATCAACATCGCATTCGAAAAAATCTTCGCATACTATGAGCATTTGCGGGGTAGCCGCTGCGCCCATGTCGCTGTTAGTGGATTCGTCTTTACTAAACGCGTCATGTTGAGTGAATTTTAACATTTACATCTCCCTACAATTATAACAACCAAAACTAATCACGACCAATCACTGCCAACCAAAACAAACTACTACTAATTATTATCCTGCCGGAGGAGGAAGTTCGGCCACAAGTCTGATGGAGGCGGTCAGCTCTTCCAGCTGGAAATGTGGTCTCAGGAACACAGCAGCTTTGTAGGATCCTGGCTTACCTGGCACATCGAAGACATCTACGCGTGCTTCTCGCAGAGGGAACTTCGACTTCATTTCCTTGGTAGCACCGTCGTTCAGCAGTACGTAGCTAGCAATCCAGTTATTTAGGTAAAATGACACGTTGTCCTTGGTGAGGAACGCGCCAACTTTGTCCCTCATGATCGCTTTTATGTAATGGGCAAACCGAGACGCTGCCAGCAGATACGGTAATCTCGCACTAAGAGCGGCGTTGGAATTGGCCAGATCCGTATTGTAAACTTTTGGCTTCTGTGTAGTTTGTCCACCGAAAAATGCGGCATAATCTGTTCCTTTGCTATGGCATATTGCGAGGAATCCCATGTCACTGAGCTCTTTTTCTCTTCTATCTGTTATGGCTATTTCCGTAGGACATTTCAGAGCGATGTCTCCATCGGTGGTTTTGAAGGTATATGCTGGTAGACCTTCTACTAATCCGCCTCCTTCGACGCCTCTTATGGCTGCCGGCCACTTATAGAGAGAAACCGCATTGCCTATGCGTTGTCCAAAAATAAATGCGGCATTTCCCCAGCAGAAACAAGAATTATCAGTGCCATCTATGGTTTCCACATAATTGATGCCGTCGACTGGAAGCGTATCTGGACCATAGGGCAGTCTCATGAGCACTCGCGGAAGTACCAGAGCCATGTATCTTGAGTCCTCTGTATCGCGGAAAGATCTCCACTTTATCATCTCGGTGCTTTCGAAAATTTTTGCGAGGTCTCGTGGTTCTCCCAAATGCGAAAAACTGTTCATGTCGAACATTCTAGGATGCGCTGCGGCTATAAATGGCGCGTGCGACGCTGCGGCAACGTTGGATAACTTCTCCATGAGTAAAATATCCTGAGGATGCCGAGTAAATTCGTATCCGCCAATCAAACATGAATAAGGATGCCCTCCAAATGTGCCATATTCTTCTTCATAAACTTTTTTGAACAGTCCACTTTGGTCGAATTCCACTGCATTTTCCAAATCAGACAAAAGATCCTTCTTGGTGGCGTTCATGATCCTTATTTTTAGCTGAGTACTGGTTTCGGTATTCATTATAAGATAATGCAATGCTCTCCAGGTACCTTCCAATTCCTGAAATGCTGGTGCATGAAGTATTTCATTTATCTGAGTACTCGGCTTATTGTCCAGATCGGCTATGGTGCTCTCTACAAAAGCAAGAGGATTTTTCATGGCCGTTAGCTTCGCAGCCTCTATGGCAGCCAGCAATTCCAAGAGTAGACTGCAAGCATAAGGATCTGCTGCTGGTTCACGCGCCAATTTTCCGTCCGTGAACATTTCTCGAAGAATTTCTCTGGTGGTCTTGGGAGGAGTACCTCCGCCACCATCGGCGCCTCCGCCTGCCGGAGCTGCGCCGCCGGCGGCTGCGTCGCCACCAGCCGGAGCAGCAGGTTTACTTTCGGCAGAGTCTGCGGAAGAGGAGGATGTTACGAAATCTGCTGTAATCGCAATCTTGTTGGCCGTCAAAATGGCATTTACCTGAGTCTGCAAAGTTGATCTAAGATCAAGATCAGAAACAATGTCCTTCACTTGCTGCTGAAGCGGATCGTTTCCCTCCAATTTTGCTAACAGATCGTTAAACTTAACGCGAGAAGAATATATCTTATTGAGTTTCGGAACCTGCTGCGCAATACTTACAGGACCAAAATCATCCATATGCTTAAAAAATAATTCCACATTTAGATTATCGGACCCGTCTCCCAGAGTATCTTTTACCTGAACAGCCAATCTAGGATTAATGGATATCATAAATCCCGGAAGATTATCTCTGTCAACTTCTACAAATTTCCGCGACTTTATGGGAGGAAGCTCATCTGCCGGCATACCTGACAAATCAGCTAAGACACCTATGACGAATGGCAACTCCTTCATCACTATGGCATTTCCTATTTCAACGTCGTAGGTGATGTGTACTCTCGGAGAGCGAACTCGATCTAGTGTATGCTGTGTACTCTCAACCATTGCAATTACCTTTATCGTGTACGGAATAGATAAAAATACCTACTCTATCTTATAGAATAAAACAAATTTATTGATAAAGAGTTAATCTTATAAAAAACTAATAGGATCTATATCTATTTGAATTTTAACATTTTTTGGAATTTTTGTGGCGGAAAACCACTCCCTGATCAAATTATTTATTGTTGTTTTTTTGGAAGTTTTTAGCAAAATGCGCCATCTGGTTCTTCCTCGGAGCAAAAAAATCGGAGCTGGAGCAGGTCCCATCAGGATTACGTCGTTTATTTTGGCTTTTCCCAGTTCTTTGGCGATTTTTTCTGTTAATTCTTTGTTGGTTCCAGAAATAATTACGGCGGCAAACTTTGAAAACGGCGGCAAATCGCTTTCTTTACGGACCGCCATTTCCATATCCATGAAATAATTGGGATCCGGAGATTGGAGTGCCGAATAAAATGAATGAGCAGGATTGAAGGTTTGTATTAGGATTTTTCCTTTTTTTTCTGCGCGCCCTGCACGTCCGGCCACCTGATTTATGAGCTGATATGTTTTTTCGGAAGCGCGGATATCGGCGCCGTATAGTCCCAGATCGCCATCTACTATTCCCACGAGTGTGATATTGGGAAAGTGATGTCCTTTTGCCAGTATTTGTGTACCGATTATGATATCGACTTCGTTGTTATGGATTTTATCGAACAGCTGGGAGATATTTTTGTCGGAGGACATAGTATCTGACGAGGCTATTTCTATTTTTGCTTCCGGAAGTTTTTCTTGCAATTCATCAAGTACTCTTTCAATGCCGGGTCCGAAGGGGATCATAGAGTCCTCAGCTCCGCAGATAGCGCATTTGCTAGGTATCTTTGCTCTGTGATTGCAGTAGTGACATATCATTTTATCGATATTTTTATGATATACCAGCCAGCTAGTGCAATTGGGGCAGGCGATTTTTTCACCGCAGGATTTACAAAGTGTAATTGGAGAATATCCGCGGCGATTGAGGTATATAAGGCTCTGTTCTTTTTTCTCCATGGTATTTTTTATGACTCGCAGCAGCAGCGGAGATATAAAACCGTCATATTTATTTTGTTTCATATCTATAAGATGTATCGATGGCATTTGCGACGTGCCAAATCGAGATTCCATGGATGCGTGGCCGTACTTGCCGTTTTTAGCGTTGATATAGCTCTCGAGAGACGGCGTTGCAGACGACAAAATCACCGGAATTTTGCGCAGATGTCCTAGTACAATGGCCATGTCTCGAGCATTATAGAAGCCGCCTTCCTCTTGTTTGTAGGAGGAATCGTGTTCTTCGTCTACCACGATCATGCCAAGATCTCGAAACGGTAGAAATAACGCAGATCGCGCTCCCACGAATATGCCTTCGCCTCCAGATATTGCCTGCAGCCAGGCACTGCGTCTGTTTTTAGGCGAAACCATCGAATTCCATATCACTGGAGTAATGCCGAAATATTTTTCTATCCTGTCGATGATCTGGTTTGTCAGAGCTATTTCTGGAAATAGGATCAGTACCTGCTTTTGGCTTCGTAGCACGTCACGAACCGCTGACAGATACACCTCCGTTTTGCCAGATCCAGTGACTCCTTGCAGCAGAAACGGTTTCGAACCATTGCTCCGAATGCTCTCCAAAACCTCCAACTGAGTCGTACTTAGAGTGAGTTCTGCCAACGCTTTGCTGTCAGATGAACTCTGCGCAGATGAATTAACGGATGCTTCAGTTTGCTCAGATGGGTCAGACGATTTTTTCCTGCTGGCTTTGGAAGAAAAAACCGATTTCTCAGCCAGAATCATTTTCAGCAGGTTCCCTCTGGGAATCAGAGTGTAAGCAGACACCCACTGCAGAAATGCCAGAGAAGTATCTCCAATATTGTGTGGAAAAATTTTTTTGATACTCTTGAGTTTGATGTCGGTTTTTATTTTGTCATCCAAAACGACGCCCAAAATAAATTGACGCCCGAAAGGAACTTCCACAACAGTGCCAGGAGCCAGTTGCCTGTCGCACAGATACGAAAAAACTGCATCAAAAGGACCAACCGGAAGAACCGCAACCACTGCAGATCCGTTTCTCTCTTCTTCGATATTAAGACTGTCGCCCAATGGCTCTTCTTTTCTGCAATCGGTTTCGTTGACTCCGCTGCTCGAATCCTCATGCACAGGAAATACGCTGCGCTCCTGCTGTTCTTGCAGAAAATATTTCATTAGGCAACAGCCTCAGAGATTACTCAATCACAGATATGGCAACGCGATTCATTCTATAAACTTCTTCGGTGGTTCCCTGCGCCGCAATCGGACGATCTTTTCCATAGGAGATAGTTCTAACGCGATCTCCGGAAATTCCACGATTTATTAAATAATGTGCGGCGGCATCTGCTCTGCGCTCAGCGAGTCCGAGGTTATACTCACGAGTTCCCCGAGCGTCGCAGTGTCCTTCAATAAGCACTCTCCGGGAAGGATTATTCTGCAGCCATTCTGCCTGACGTGCCAGCGTTGCCTCTGCCTCCGGAGAGATGTTCGATTTGTCATAGGCAAAAAAGACCCTGTCGCCGGCATTCGCAATGAAATTCGCTGCAGAATCACGCAGATTTTCATCGTTAATCACTACGGCGCCATCGCTCTTTCCCGCACAGGCATCTCTGCTGGTCTCATTCGAAGACTCGCAACCGATTAAAAGAACTAAGCAAGCAAGAGAAACTACTCCTCTAACTATTTTTTCCATTTTTCTTTCTCCTAACTACAATCTCGCAACATACAAAAGTAAACATGTCCGATTATACCAACATAGATCTAAAATAAATACTACTGACTTGTATATTTTTTTTTCTCTCAGAACCATTTTGCAACAGTATTTCAAATATTCCGTTAAAAAAAAGCATATTAATGCAGTTTATAAGGCTGATGGCTTATTAGCGCAAGTGATTTTTTGTGGTTGAGGGGAATTTTTTGCTTATTGGAA
>JAITDB010000050.1 GCA_031282785.1 Holosporaceae bacterium | reverse complement strand
ATCCGATAACCCTTATGCGCAAATCTTCACTATATGCATTCATTCCTTTTCTCCATATTTAATATCACTTGTAGTATATCATATCAATGCGAAACCTCATAGTGGATTATGTATAGCAGTCGTATACAGGAATTATTGAAATCCGACCGAAAACGCAACTGCGATGCCATAAAAAGTCCTGAAACACAGATGGTTCAGAGCCACAGTTTTTTGGACTCTAACAACATATCTTATTGGAAAGCGTGGAGAACTACGAAAAATCACTTGTTTTTTTCGTCGCAAGTATTAACATGACAATAAGTGATTTGTAGGATGTTTAGTGATGATATTTCAAATTAGTAAATATGCTGTATTTTGTATTGTTTTTGTATTTGGTCATGTGCTCTGCGCTGAGACGGAAACTGCTTCGAGCTCTGAAATATTCCGAAACGAGGCCGCCTCAGGAATAAACAGCGAATCGAACTCCACTTCGGGAGAATCCACTGCTGGAATCGAGTCGAAAAACGAATCCGCCTTTGCTCCTGGTGAACCAGTTGTCGGTATTGAATCGAAAAACGAATCTGCTTCTGTTGCTAACGAGTCTGACTTCGCTCCTGGAGATCCCGTTGTCGGTATCGAGTCGAAGAGCGAATCCGCTCCTGTTGTTACTGAATCTGACTTCGGTTTAGGAAGATCTGTAAACGAAATCGAGCCAAAAACAGAGAACGAACCTATAAATGACGAAGACCTACTGGGAGATGCTCTGATTTCCGCCAGAGATGAAGAAGTCCCTGAAGAAGAAAACATAGAGGATTTCATCGAAAATTCCGATGGCAAATACGCCGAAACAAAAGCCGGAACAAACGATAGTAAGGTCGTTGAGACAACACCGGAAAATTTAGAAATATATGCAGCTCCGCTGTACAATAAATTAATTCCTGTAAGCGGATGGGACAGATATTCCTGCGACTCTGCCACTACCGTCAGCCAATGGCTGCGCTGGTGGAAATATTTGCGCTTGCATAAGCCATTATTAATGTCCTGGATTGAAGGATCTATCATAAAAATTTATCCGCACAACGAAGTCTGCCGCGCACTGTTTGTAAAAGGCATATATGGTCCTAATCAGACCGTGGTGGTGAATACATTGCTGCAAAAAGGAAGCATCTTTATTGATGCCGGAGCCAATGCCGGATATGCAACTCTCCTGGCGTCACAGGTAGTAGGGAAAGAAGGACGCATCATTGCTCTGGAACCATGTCAAAGAGACTTCGAGCGACTCGTAGAAAATATAAAAATCAATAAACTTGAGGGAATTATTTTGGCATACCGTTACGCTGTCTCCCAAAAAAAAGGCCGGACCAATCTTCTGGTGGCCGACGAAGAAACGAGCTCTTTAAACACTCTGGGAATAGAATTCAGCATGAAAGGCGTCGCAAAGGACCATACGGAAGGAGTGGATACAATTTCCATTGATGAACTCGTAGCTGAAGAAAAAATAACTGGCGTCGATGTGCTGAATTTGGACATCGAAGGCAGTGAATTTGAAGCTCTGCAGGGAGCAAGAAAAACCATCGAAAAATATCGTCCGGCTCTGGTGGTTGGCCTCAACAGTAACGCTCTGAAAGCCAGTGGAAGCGATCAGGAAGCCATTGGGAATTTGCTGAAAGAATTGAAATATCGCGCATATAAAATCGTAGAATCTCCAGCTTTTGCTCTGCAAGAAGTGGAAAATGTGGGCACAGAACGCGCCAATGTTATATTCTGTCTGCACGAGAGCGTAGAACCACCGCAGTTGCCTCAACCGGAAGAAATAGGAATATGGAACAGTATTTTACGTTTTTTTAGGTAGTTTTCGAACGCCAGGATTTTTATTTTGTGAAGTTGCGTTTTATATTTTTCCGCATGATTAAATGGTTAAGTAGACTGCTAAAAAGATCTGATAGCATTAGAACGATTTTATCCAGAATTGCGGCATTTTTCATAAGACTGGCGTTTCGTACAACCAAATGGACGGTGATCGGAGAACATTTTCCCGAGGAATATCACAAAACCGGACGTCCGTTTATCGTGTGTCTGTGGCATGATCGGTTAATGCTGGCTCCCCGTGTATGGAAATGGAAAAAACCGCTTCACGTGTTGGCGTCTGATCATGGCGACGGAAGATTTATCGCAAAAGTAGTGGAAAATTTTTCGATGCCTGCCGTATACGGGTCCACTGGAAAAGGATTTACTGCTGCAAAAAAATTAATACAGCTGCTCCGAAAAGGCGAATATGTGGCGATAATTCCAGATGGTCCGCGTGGTCCTCGACATAAATTGTATCCGGGAGTGATCGCCATTGCGAAATTGGCAAAGGCTGACATTCTTACATATAGTTTTTGTGTGAAACGATATCGGAGACTTAACTCCTGGGATCGTTTTATTATAGTTTGGCCATTCAACAGAGGTGTCATGGTATGGAATAAACCGGTTCTCTACGAAGACATTAAGGATATTCCAGATGCTGAAGCTGTACATCTGGTGGAATCGCGCATAAACGAGGCCTCCAACGAAGCTCATAGGATTTTAACCAATGGATAAGTTATATAAAATTTTGTTTTTGCTGCTGTCGCCGTTCCTGAAAATATATTTTTACCTGAGATGCTTTTACGGAAAAGACAGATTTGGGTCCGTTGGCAATCATTTCGGCCGAGCCACGGCCAGCAGACCCCAGGGCAAACTGATGTGGGTGCATGCTGCCAGCGTTGGAGAATCCACTGCAGCACTTACCTTTATCAATCATGTAAAAAAAAAAATCCAGACCTAAATGTGCTGATTACTACCATAACCGTTACGTCGGCGGACATTCTTAGACCCAAAATTGAAAAAATAAGCTATTGCTGTCACCAATATGCAGTGGCCGATAATCCTCTCTGGATAAAACGTTTTCTGGACCATTGGAAAGTAGACGTTGCTGTCTTTTTGGAGTCGGAAATTTGGCCCAATACCATTGATGCGCTTCAGACCAGAAATATTCCGACTTTTTTGCTGAGTGCAAGATTATCTCCAAAATCTTTTCGGCGCTGGAATCTCGTGAGCGAATTTTTTTCGCAGGTTCTGAGAAAATTCAACGCAATATTAGCGCAGTCTCCACTGGACAGAGAAAGATTCTGGCATTTTTCTCCAACTAACACAACGCTAATGGATAATTTGAAATACGCAAATGCGCCTCTTTCCTGTAACGAAAAATTATTGCAGACTTTTCGCGGATTCTGTAAAAATAAAAAAGTTTTGGTCGCTGCCAGCACTCACGAAAAAGAAGAAGACGCCATCATTGAAGCGCATCTAAAACTAAAAAAAGAATTCGACATCGTTACCATCATAATTCCTCGACATCTGACGCGCACAAAAAGAGTCTGCGAGATTATTCGTCACTACGGACTGGATTTTTCCCTAAGATCAGAGATAGCAGAAGATGGAGGCAGCAAGCAGCGCGCAACGGAAATATATTGCATAGACTCCTTTGGAGAAGTCGGGACGTTTTTCCGCATTGCTGATGTATGTTTCGTGGGCGGATCTCTGGTTCCCATTGGCGGACACAATATCTATGAACCAGTGGCTCTTGGCAAACCTGTGTTGCATGGTCCATTTATGGATAATGCCTTGGAAGTCAGAGATCTTTTGCAGTCTCATGGAGTGGCGTTCGAAGTTCATGACGTCAATGAAATCTATGAAGCGTGTCACGTACTGATGTCCGACAATAATTTGCGGGAAAAAATATCTGCAACCGCAAAAAAAATTACCAAAAACGAAGCCCTAGCCAAAATAGACGAAGTTATGCAATTGGAAAACATCATTGGAAAATAATTCTCTCAGATATAGATAAATTACTTTGAAAGTTCGTCCTCTTGATCACAGTAATTGCTATACCTGTTTATGCAGTAGCACGCATTTCCAAAGTAATTTATCTATATTCCAAAATGAACCTTTCCCCCTACATTTCCCAATGATGCGAGAAATATACCTAATAGCCCTCAAAAACAGACGTTGTCACCATAAAAATTATCATAAAACAGTTTCTAATAGACAAAAAAATGTCGTATTTTTGTATCAAAATATCATCGGATTGTAAAACTTGGCATCCTATCTTGCCGCAAGCAACCAAGCTTTACGAAATTTTTTGTTTCACACTGCCCTGCCGGATAACTCAAGACGCGCTATCCATCAGGGCTATAAGTGATAAAGATTTTCGCTACGCTCGTTAAATCCATAGGGCGATAAAGTTGCCATAATACCAAGTTTCGCTCTAAATTACCCATTAAAAGTTCTATATCCATTGGAAATAAGCCGTATTTTGGATACTCACAAATGGAACTTGGTATAAGACATTTATTCATCACTCTCTTCTTCCTCTTCCTCCTCTTCTTCTTCACTTTCTTTTGGTTTAGGTGTGGCAGCTTTATTACTTTTATTCATAGCGGCATTATCGTCATTG
>JAITDB010000074.1 GCA_031282785.1 Holosporaceae bacterium | reverse complement strand
GAAAATATTTATAAATTGTTGTTAAGTAGGCTAAGAAAATCTCCTCTCTAATCTACTCTTGAACCGAAAAGAAAATGCATGGCGATCATATCTTTATTGTTATATACATTACTACGTTTTGATAAATAGCTATATTTTACATTCTTAGTAGAAAGGCGATATTTTTCTACTTTTTTGTAAATGTAGGATTTTGTATCTGCGGGAAATTCCATAATGCATTTAAAAAACGCTAAAACGCTTGATAATGATCGATTGGGATTGCACAGCGGGTCAGAATCATCACTATTTATCAGTGAAAAAATCACATCGATGGCAGTGCCAACTTTATCATATTTTTTGGCAAATTCTGAGAGAATGCAGGCTCGCTCATCTATAGCGGCGCAGTTCATTCCAGTGATCATATGCCATACAAAGATTGGAAAATCAACAATATGTAGGAACTTAAGTGCCATGTCTATGTTTTTCTCTCCTCCCTGTAGAAAAAGTGAGATGGCGTAAATCTCGATGTATATATAGGCACTCTTGACATAGTTTTCGACATTTTTGATATCATGAGGAACATCCTCTTTGGATCTATCCATAGCAACGTAATTTATATTTGAGAGAAGCGGTTCTACAATATTATTGAAATCGAGAATGCCATCAACGCACATTTGCATAATTGAGCGAATACTCAAATCTAGTACATCTGTGTCTATTTCCCAGATTTTGAACAGAATATCTCTTCCTTCTCTATACAGATTTTCTCTTAAAAGTGTTGTTATTACTTTGGGAATATGTGTCCATAGTGCTTTTTCCTCTAAAGAATCGTCTGCCATTAACATACTATGCAATTTTCCACCTGCTTTTAAGCAATTATTTGATGTTTTTGGATCATCCATGATTTTTAGTAGAGAAAGAACTTGTAGAACTTCTTTGTTCTCTTGCTGTCGAGGAAGAGGCAGCGGAGTTATCGTTGGATTCGGTAACTTGGACACCACAGACTGAGATGATATTGACGTGTTTGAAGAAGATGAGATCGGCGACGGAGATATTATCGGTGCTGGTGAAGGAGATAGCTTTGGAATCGCTGGCGACGGGGCTGGCGATGGAGACGGTATCGGCGACGCCGGCGATGGAGATGGTGTCGGTGCTGGAGATGTTCCAGGAGGTACTGGCGATTGATATAATATTGCTGGTGATGGAGATAGTTCAGAAGCTACTGGCGACCGAGGTGACATCGGTGATGTAGATGATATGGGAGTGTCGCAAGTGCGGAGCGAATACGTATACGTAACAGCCTCCTGTGGATCTAGTATATTCTGCGGATGAACTGGATGCGACATAAATACAGAGGGATTATTTTGCGGATTTGATATATTCTCTGCATTCTGCGCATGAACTGGATGCGCCATAAACACAGGAGCATGCACCTTTAATGTGGGAAGCCTATTTGAGATGTTTTTTTGGTTAGAGGTGATATTCTTCTCGGATTTGGCTACAGCAATGCTATTTGTGCCGAGCTTTTGATCAGATGTGGACTTTCCTTTGAACTCGGGTATAAGAAGATTTTTTGAGTCAAGTTTTCTATAAGCTGCATTTACATTCAGGATAGTTACCAGTGCCATAGAAGTGCACAATATTTGTTTATATTTCATAATCGTCGTTTCCTTTTTATTCTATAGTCTGTATATGGTACGAAAATATTTTAGTCAAGATTATTTTTATCAAATAAATAAAATATTTTTGAAAAAAAAATGTGATTTTGATCATTTTTTAGGCATAAATTTGAGAGGTATCAAAAACTACCCGAAAATGTCACAGTAATGCCATAGAATCTCCTGAAGCATAGATGCTCCAGACTTGGGATTCCTCGGATTTCAACAGTCTTAATTTAGTGCTGCGTTGTAGGACGCGTATTTCTCATAAATATTTTATAACATGGTAAACTTATTCACAGCGAAACATTGCAATGGCGAGCGTTGTAATATACAATGCCGATACAGTTTTTGTCCATTTTAGAGCCGAAATGTTTAGGGGGAGCTGTGGCAGATAGTTCACTTGTTAATAAGTATGTGAGGTCTTTGTATGCGGTTGCCGTCGAGTTAAAGATGGAAGAAGAAGTTTTGCGGCAGCTCCGTGAAATGAAAGGAGTCATTTTTTCCATTGGCGACTTCCGGAAGTTTCTAAAAAAAGTCACTTTTCTGAAATGTGACGGAGAGCGCCTGGTGCAGCTGCTAAAAACCGAGTTAGATTTATCAGAAATTGTTGGCAATTTTTTGGATACTCTTCGCAGCAACGGTCGACTATTTATGATTATTGATGTTTGTGAGGCCTATGAGACGTTGTTGAATGAAGTTTCCGGCAGAAGACGCCTTCATCTGACATTTGCAAAAAATATTTCGGTGGAGCAGGAGCAGGCATTAAAAAAAGATCTGGCAGAGGTGTTTGGAGAGAAGACCGAATACGACATGCAATATGATTCCTCGCTGATTGATGGTTTCAAGATACAGTACCGATCGAAAATTTTAGATTACTCGGCTTTATCCAAGATAAAGCGTCTGCGCGCCGCCATTAGGAGGGACAACGATGAAAATTAATCCTGCGGAAATCAGTTCCATCATAAAGGAGCGCATCGAGAGCTTTGATTCCGGGCCGGAATTTGTGGAAGTTGGTCGAGTTTTATCCGTAAAAGACGGAGTCGCAAGAATTTACGGTCTCGAGAGCATTTCTATGGGAGAAAAAGTAATTTTCGACTCCGGCGTAGATGGAATGGCGCTGAATCTCGGCGAAGACACCGTTGACGTAGTACTGTTCGGAGAGGATCGGGAGGTGCACGAGGGAATGGAAGTGCGTCGATCTCGGAAAATTGTAGATGTGCCGGTGGGAAAAGGCTTGCTGGGACGTGTTGTCGATGCTCTCGGAGATCCCATAGACGGCAAGGGCGCCATAAAATCCAGTGAACGAAGAGCCGTAGACATGAAAGCTCCGGGCATTATCGAGCGGCGCTCGGTACAAGAGCCAATGCATACGGGTCTGAAGGCCATTGACGCCATCGTTCCCATTGGACGAGGTCAGCGGGAGCTCATTATCGGGGATCGCCAGACCGGCAAGACGTCCATCGCCATCGATACCATTATTAATCAGCGAAGTGCGTTTGAAAACAACATCGAGCATCAAAAATTATATTGCATTTACGTCGTCATAGGCCAAAAAAGATTTTCCGTAGCTCAGATTGTGAAGACTCTCGCGGAAGCTGGCGCCATGGAATACACGACAGTAGTGGCAGCAACGGCCTCTGAGGCAGCCACTATGCAATATCTTGCGCCCTATACCGGTTGCGCCATCGGCGAATATTTCCGGGACAACGGTATGCATGCACTGATAATATACGATGATCTATCGAAGCATGCTGTCGCCTATCGCCAAATGTCGCTGCTGCTTAGAAGGCCTCCGGGACGCGAGGCGTATCCGGGAGATGTATTCTATCTGCATTCGAGATTGTTGGAGAGAGCCGCAAAACTCAGTGACAAAAATGGCGGTGGATCGCTCACGGCGCTTCCGATAATAGAAACTCAAGCAGGAGACCTGTCAGCCTATATTCCCACGAACGTGATTTCCATTACGGACGGCCAGATATTTCTTGAAAACGATCTGTTCCACAAGGGTATACGTCCTGCTATAAACGTCGGGCAATCGGTCAGTCGAGTTGGATCTGCGGCTCAGACCAAGGGCATGAAAAAAGTCGCCGGAAGGATCAAGCTGGAATTGGCTCAATACCGAGAAATGGCTAGCTTTTCGCAGTTTGCATCGGACCTTGACCAGTCCAGCAAGCGTCTTATATCCCGCGGAGAACGACTGACAGAGCTGCTGAAACAGCCGCAATATAGTCCTATGAACATCGAAGATCAGGTGATCAGCATATATCTGGGCGTAAATGGATATCTGGATAGTCTTCTGCTAGCAGAGGTGTCGGCGTTCGAAAAATATGTGCTGGAGCGCATCAAAATGGAGCAATCGGCGATCGTCACAGATATCAGTAAAAACGCAGACCTCAAGCCAGATACGAAGGCCGCTCTGGATGATTTGTTGCCGGTCTATCTGGAGGCTTTCAAAAAAGAAAAAAATGTGAGTTAAATGGCTAGTCTGAAAGAACTAAAAAATAAAATCAACGTCATAAACTCCACTCGAAAAGTGACGTCCGCCATGAAGCTCGTAGCTGGTGTAAAATTGCGAAAAGCTGAGCAAAAGGCCAATTCTTCCCGGAGTTACGCCACGGAGCTCAACAAAATTTTGTCCAGGTTGAATCGCGAGCTGCTGGAAATTAATTCGGAAATGTTCAACGGCCGAAAAAATATAAAAAACGAGATGCTGATTGTTTTTTCGTCGGATCGCGGTCTGTGCGGCAATTTTAATTATCTGATCAATAAGGAAGTTGCTCGTCTCGTAGATGATTTTCACGAAGACGGCAAGAATGTTCATATAATTTGCGTAGGAAACAAGGCATTTTCTCCGCTGAAAAAAATTATCGGTGACGCCGACTATATCGAGCTGGAAGACGGATTTTATCATTCCAAGGAAATTGTTGAATCATCGTTGGTATTGGCGCGAAAAGCCATAGAATATTTCAATTCCAATCTGGTTGATCGGATCTCCGCTGTGTACACGAGGTCTTATTCGGCTCTGAAACGCGAAGTTGAGCTGAAGGAGCTCCTTCCGATAAAATGCGAGCTGGACAACGACAAAAGCATCACGGTTTTCGAACCGAGCGTAGACGAGATCATTAACGAATTGGTTCCCTATAATCTAGGCATACAAATCTATCAGACGGCACTGGAGAGCATGACCAGCGAGCAAAGTTCTCGCATGACGTCCATGGATAACGCCACTCGGAACGCCGATTCCATTCTTTCTGAGCTGAAAATAAAATATAATCGCACGAGGCAATACAAAATTACGCAGGAGCTCACGGAGGTAATTTCCGGTGCCGACGCCATAGCTGAAGGATGACGACATGAAAAAGCAAAACAAAGGACGCATATCGCAGGTGTTAGGAGTTGTTGTTGACGTCACATTCGACGAAAAAGTCCCGGAGGTTCTGAATGCTCTGGAGGTCATGAACAAGGGGACGAAGGTGATTCTGGAAGTAGCGCAGCAGTTGGGAGAAAGCGTTGTGCGTGCTATTGCCATGGATATCACCGACGGTCTCGAGAGAGGGCAGGAAGTCATCGACACAGGAAAAATGATAGAAGTTCCAGTGGGAAAACATCTGCTAGGACGCATTATAAATGTCGTAGGCAAGCCCATTGACGGCCGCGGCAATATTTCTGCGAAAATGGTCATGCCGATACACCGAAATGCTCCTCCGTTTGTAGAGCAGGCAACGGAAACGGAGGTCTTAATCACAGGTATTAAGGTGGTGGATCTGTTGGCTCCATATGCGAAAGGCGGAAAAGTCGGATTATTCGGTGGCGCCAGCGTTGGTAAGACCGTTCTTATCGAAGAGCTGATCAATAATATTGCCAAAGCTCATGGCGGTTACTCGGTTTTTGCCGGTGTCGGCGAACGAACTCGCGAAGGAAACGATCTGTACCACGAAATGATCGAGTCCGGTGTCATAGACATGGATGGAGAGAAATCCAAGGTCGCTTTGGTGTACGGACAGATGAACGAACCGCCGGGAGCGCGCGCCCGCGTCGCTCTGACTGGCCTGACGCTAGCGGAATATTTTCGTGATGTTGAGCATCAGGACGTTTTGCTTTTCGTAGATAATATTTTCCGCTTTACCCAGGCCGGGTCTGAAATTTCCGCGCTGCTGGGGCGAACGCCGTCTGCCGTTGGATATCAGCCTACGCTCGCCACTGACATGGGAGAACTGCAGGAGCGCATCACAAGTACCGTTAACGGATCCATAACCAGCGTTCAGGCGATCTATGTGCCTGCAGACGATATCACAGACCCAGCTCCAGCGACTTCGTTTTCGCATTTGGACGCCACCACCGTTCTGAGCAGAAAAATTTCTGAGCTCGGTATCTATCCGGCCGTCGATCCTCTGGAGTCGACATCGCGCATGCTGAGCCCATACATAGTCGGCGAAGAACACTACCGCGTGGCCCGAGAAGTGCAGCGTATACTCCAGAATTATAGATCACTGCAGGATATAATCGCAATTCTCGGCATGGATGAGCTGTCCGAAGATGATAAATTGGTGGTCGCTAGAGCTCGAAAAATCCAAAGATTCCTGTCGCAGCCGTTCCATGTGGCGGAGGTCTTCACTGGAATGTCGGGAAAATTCGTCAGTTTGGCGGATACCATCAAAGGCTTCAACGCCATTATCTCCGGCGAATGCGACCACCTCCCGGAAATGGCGTTTTTTATGGTGGGAACCATCGACGATGTCTACGAAAAAGCCACTAGCATGGGAGTGGAAGTATGACCAACTCTGCAGTTGGATCCATTTACTGGAGTTACGCTACTCTGGTGGCGGTTACCAGATCCGCTAGATTCAGCTTTATGTCGCATGTACAGTCGGCATACACTTCAGTCTGGTTGCGACAGCATAATCGCATCCAACTGCTTGTTGGTGTCACAGGAGGTTTTTTTGCAGGCTAAAATTTTAACGCTCGGAAAAGAATTGTTCAACGGCGAGGCCATCAAAGTGGTGCTACCGGCCGTTGAGGGGGAGATGTGTCTGCTGCAGAATCACATATCGACTGTTACGGCGCTGCGGCGCGGGCAGATTCGGGTGTTTCGACCGCAGGTAGAGCGTCCGATTTCCATCGCCATTGAGCGGGGCGTATGTTCATTTTCAGATAACTCTGCTATATTCATTGTAGAAACTGCGGCCTAGAGGGTTTCTGTATTTTTTATATTTCTGGGGTGTAGGTGATGTCGGTAACTGTTGCCATAATAAATCAGAAGGGTGGAGTTGGAAAAACTACGACGAC
>JAITDB010000044.1 GCA_031282785.1 Holosporaceae bacterium | reverse complement strand
GTATCCGATAACCCTTATGCGCAAATCTTCACTATATGCATTCATTCCTTTTCTCCATATTTAATATCACTTGTAGTATATCATATCAATGCGAAACCTCATAGTGGATTATGTATATTCCTTCCCTGCCGAATTAGTCGTACGTTTTTGTATATTTTCGCAATTTTTTCTACGACTGCAGTAGTGCTATCTGTTGAAGCATCGTCTATTATCAAGATCTCATACTCGATTTGGCAAAGCGCGGCATCCAACGATTGCACACAACGTTCGATTGTGCTCTCCGCGTTGTAGGCGGGAATAATGACGCTCATAAATGGCACAGCAGTTGCAAATTCAGTGTTTGGGAAGGAATTATTATTAAGACTCGTACCCTGAGGAGATAAATTTTGGCTAAAAAAAAAGTCTTTTTCTTTCTGATGAAATGGAGAAAAAAAAGCAGGGCGTTGTTTTTCAATGGACTGTTCGAAAATAATTGCTTGCGATGTCTGTTGGCAGAGAAAAAACCACATACTGAACTCTACGATGTATACTTCCACTATCTTTAGCAACTAAATATTAAAAAAACGTAAATCTAATTATATAAGTTTCGCTGCACGCACTAGACACATATTTTTGTATCCTATTGGAAAGCATAGTATGGAAGGATCACATATTCCCGTCATATTTAGCAAACTGCTTGATTACGTGGGTCGGACGGATGTTTCCAGGGAAATCTGACATTTTTTTGGCGACCTTATCCAGCAGGACATTAATTTTTTCTCTGTCCGACAGCGCGTGATCCATTTGGCTGCAGAATTCGTCGGTTATACCGGTCATGACTAGTATGGAGTCTATGCTGCAGTTGTTGGCTCCGACGATATCTGTCCAGGGAGTATCGCCGATCATGGCGGTCCGACTGCCGGGGTTAGCAAATTGCTTGGCGTACTCGAATATTCCTGCATGTGGCTTTCCGAAATACACGACTTTTCCGCCGAGCTTCTCGTAATATTTGCCGATGCATCCCTGGGTAATGATAGGGACTTTTTTAGGATTGTCGCTAATGGATCCGTAGGCGAAAATGTCCGGATTAGCCACTACCAGCACTTTGTTTTTACTGACGCAGGCTTCCAGCGCATGAGCGAATTCTGCGAATCCTTTTCGACCGAAGCTATCTCGCAGATTGTGCCAGTCTCGATTGACAACGTTTTCGATTTCCACCTCTTCGTCTCCGTCGAAGATATCGTCCATTCTCACGCTGCCGTAGGATGCTCTGGGAATTCCGACGTAGATGAAATCGGCATCGGTGACATCGCTTACTTTCGCCACATGAGCGCCTTCGAAGATGCTGTTGTTTCCCATAAACAGGCATTTTACTCGTGTAACGCTCGATCCTACCATTTCGGAAAAATTTTTCGGATTATTCAGCAGAAAATAGTGTAAAAATTCGCCGGAAGTTATCATTTCATCGTAGTGAACGTTCTCGAACATACCGCGCTGCGAGTATCCTAGCTTGGCGTCCTGCGAAACCTGAGTGGTATTGGATAAAATAACGATTTTTTTGCCCATGCTTTTTAATTTTTGCATGGTATTGAGGGTACCATCGTAAATACTGACGCCGTTGTATAGAACTCCGTATATATCTACGAAAAAAACATCATATAAATCAGCGAGGGATAAAATATCTTGTTTTATATCCATTTTTATGTTCATACTACCACTCCTTCACATTTAGCGAGACAATTTTTTATATTTTATTCTCTGGGGAATCAATTCATTTATCCCCAATCTGCGTTTTTTATCTTCTTCGTAGGCTGTGAAATCGCCTTGAAACCACTCTACTCGACTCTCACCTTCGAATGATAATATGTGCGTAGAGATTCTATCCAGAAACCAGCGATCGTGGCTGATGACAACGGCGCATCCAGCGAAATCCAGCAATGCGTCTTCCAGACTCCTTAGCGTATCGACGTCCAAATCGTTGGTAGGTTCGTCCAGCAGAATCACGTTAGCGCCGGATTTCAGTATTTTGGCCAGGTGAACCCTGTTGCGCTCGCCTCCAGACAGCTGATTGATATATTTTTGCTGATCTGTTCCTCTAAAACCAAAATTGGAAACGTAGGCTCTACTGGAAATTTTTCTATTACCCAGCTCGATTTCGTCCAGGGGATCGGATATTTCTTCCCAGACGGTTTTTCTGTCGTCCAGGGAATCTCTGCTTTGGTCGACGTAGGCCATTTTCACGGTCTCGCCGATTTTCACACTGCCGGAGCTAGGAATTTCTTTTCCGGTCAGGATTTTAAAGAGCGTACTTTTGCCAGCTCCGTTTGCGCCAATGACTCCGACGATGCCGCCTGGAGGAAGCTCAAACGATAGATTCTCGAACAAAACCTTATCCTCATATGACTTCCCAAGAGATTGCGCAGCTATAACGACGTCTCCCAAACGCGGACCAGCTGGAATATACAATGTCGATGCATTGTAGTTTCGGGTATTTTCCTGCGCCAGCATCTGCTCGTAGCTGCTGATTCTCGCCTTGCTTTTGGCCTGTCGCGCCTTCGGAGACTGGTGAATCCATTCCAATTCCCGTGCCAGAAAACGCTGGCGATCGGTTTCTTTTTTCTCCTCTCGTTCGTTGCGTTTTTGTCTTTCTTCCAACCAAGCGGAATAATTTCCTTCAAACGGATAGGTATTGCCACGATCCAATTCTAATATCCAGCCGACCACATTATCGAGGAAGTATCTATCGTGGGTCACTAAAACGACGGCTCCTTTGTAATCCTGCAGATATTTTTCGAGCCAGGCCACTGATTCCGCGTCCAAATGGTTAGTAGGCTCGTCTAGCAGCAGCAGATCCGGCTTCTGGAGCAGCAATTTGCACAGAGCGACTCTCCTTTTTTCGCCGCCAGATAGATTCTCTACCAAAACATCTGCCGCCGGACAGCGCAGAGCGTCCATGGCTATTTCCACGATTCTGTTCAAATCCCAGAGGTCCTGGGCGTCTATTTTTTCCTGCAGCTCCACCTGCTTAGCAATAAGTTCATTCATTTCGTCTTCGGAGGTCACTTCTGCAAATCTCGCCGAAACAGCGTCGAATTCGTCCAGAATGGCTTTTTTATCTACCAATGCCGTCACGATATTGTCATATACCGAGAGATTTTTATCCAGCTCCGGCTCCTGTGGAAGATATCCAACAGAGGCTCCCTGGGCTAGCCATGCTTCTCCATTGAAATCTTTGTCGATGCCGGCCATTATCTTTAGCAACGTGGACTTCCCAGCTCCATTACTTCCAATGACGCCGATTTTGGCATCCGGAAGAAACGAAATCCACGTTTCTTTTAAAACTTGCTTGCCTCCCGGATAAACCTTGGACGATCCCTTCATGAAATATATATACTTGTAAGACGCCATAACAATTCCCTACGAAAAAACTATGCAACCATATGTAAAAAAACTACACAAAAACTACGTACTCTACACAAAAACGACCAAAACTGCAACCTCCGCGAAAACTACACGACAGATTATGTATCCTATGCGATTTTTTTTATCTTGGCCGCCTTCAATTCTCGAATATTTTTGCACCCGGTGCATAGCATGGCCGTTTTTAATTCGAGAATCAAAGATTCGACAAATATTTCATTTTCCGATCGCGACACAGTTGCTCTTTTTAAAAATTCCGACGCATTACCGCAAAAATCCGCTCCCAGAGCGATCGCCTTTGCCATATCGACGCCGTTTTTAACGCCGCCACTGGCTATGATTTTTATATTTTTCACGCTGGCAGCGATATTTTCTATGCATTCGGCCGTTTGATTTCCCCAGCCGATAAACGCTTTTGCTGCGTTATGCACAACCACGTCTTTAGATCTTTTTCTTTCGATTTCCGGCCAGGAAACGGATCCAGCTCCGGCCACATCGATGGCGTAGACTCCGACGTCAGCGAGTTTCTTGGCCACCGTTGCAGATATGCCATAGCCGACCTCCTTCACTACTACTGGAGCTTCTAGTTTCGAACAAATTTTTTCTATTTTAGAAAGCAGACTGGAAAAATTCGTATTTCCGCCCGCTTGAAACACCTCATGCAGAGGATTCAGATGCAGCACCAGAGCATCGGCGTCAATCATGTCGATGGCTCTTTGGCATTCGTCGATGGAAAATCCGTAATTCAATTGTACGGCGCCGAAATTTGCAAATACAAGAATATCTGGCGCATATTTTCTTATTTTGTAGGTTGCTTCCAGAGAACTGTGTGTCAGCGCTCCTCTCTGACTCCCAACGGCAAATCCTATTTTGAAATCGTTGGCCAGTTCCGAAAGTGCTCGATTGATTTTTTTGCTCTTCTCCGATCCACCGGTAATGGGCGATATCATAATCGGCAAATTCATTTTTCTTCCGAGAACGGTCAGAGATACGTCTATTTCTGAAAAATCCACTTCTGGCAATGCATTGTGCTCGAGTCTGTAGTTTTTGAAACCAGAATCCAGCTCCACCGGAAGAGATTCCGCTAACACAAGGGAAATGTGCTCGTCTTTTCGAGTCGAAATCTCCTTTCGCTCCTTCGCTGGGCTTCCGGATTGCGTATTATTGCGCTGCGCAGTCGGATCTGGAAGAAATTTATTCACGAAATCTCCTTAATGTTTTCTTGCGATATCCTATGTTCCATCTCTCCATCAAACATAAACACACCGAGATCCGTTGTCTGCATTTTTCGAAATCTGTTCAAAAGGTTCTCAGCAAATGCTTCATTTTTCATTTGATCCTCCATGAACCATTCAATTACCCCTTTCGTCTGATAATCTTTGTCTCCCAGTGTAAAGTCATAAAGTGACGTTATATTCGTTGCTATTCTCTGCTCCATCTTAAGAATTTCTTCGAATATATGCAATGGAGCTCGCCAATCTTGCTTTGGGGCTGGAATTTGCAGAAATCTCACTTTGCCGTTGCGCAATCTTATGTGCTGATATATACGCATGGAACGCTCGACTCGCTTCCGCGACTGAATCTCAGCCCAGCGAGAACAGCCTCCGAGTCCCATGTCTGTCAAAACATTGGACATGGCTAAAAACGTGTACGCCACCATCAGCTCTTCAGTAATAAGCTTGTTCAGTGAATCAAATACCCTCTTCCCAAAAATCAGAGACATCGATCAACTCCAACCAAAGACAGAAACACATAAACACACTACATCAAATAAGTAAAAAAACGATTACTCAAACCAAAATTACTTGGACCTAAATGTTATGCGTCCCTTTGTGAAATCATAGGTGGTCATCTCGATAGTGACTTTGTCTCCAACTAAAACGCGAATCCTGTTTTTTTTCATCCTACCCGATGTGTGAGCCAAAATAACATGGTCGTTCTCAAGCTTTACACGAAACATAGCGTTCGGTAATACCTCAATAACCTCACCAGAGAATTCTATCAAATCTTCCTTAGGCATAAAAACTCCTCAAAAACTGCATCATGATATATCAAAAGACGATTTTTTTCAATCAACCGATCTGATTACATACGAAATATATCCGATTAGCTCGTCCGTCGGATTTTCTTGCGCCGCGAGAAAATAAGCGTAATTTTGTTTTTGATTGTAGTAAATAACTCTGGTAATTTTTAAATACACTGTGTCGGTCTTGGAATCGATTATTTTTTTTATTTTTAGACGAGGAACAGACGCAGAATATAAAAAACCAAGCGACTCGTACACATCCTCTGGATCTTTATGGAAAACGATATCTCTTCCGATTCCTCCGGAGGCAATGACAACTCCGTCTTTCGCATAAATTGTTATCTGACGACACCATGGCTTCGCCGTACACAAAGCGTATAGCAGATGCGACGTCTCTGTCTCAACGATGTCACCCATATACGACTTCATATTTGGTTTGTTCATATCCTCCAATTCCTGCTGCACAAGTTTTTGCACATCGCGCGTCTCTTTGTTCTGACTGATAATATAATCCATGATGAAGCCATAGACCTCGCAGTTGGTGTTGTCACCTATGGGAGATAAATCAAAGACAACAGTACATACAGCAGGATCGTTTTTTTTCGGCGAGGTCTCACACGACGTCCCAAAAAGAAAAATCAAAACTGCAGCACAAATATGCCGTTCAATCGTGATTGCAGTATCTGCTTTTATTTGTCCATTTTCATCAAAATTCTGCACATCAATCCTATATTCATCATTTTGTTCCGATTTTTTTTCCTAGATTTTTTCAGTGCATGATTGCAATATTCCCTGCGTTTGAATTTCATTTTTAAAGTATTTCACAAAAAAATATTTTGTAAGCTTCGGATGTTGATGATTTTTCCTAATAAACTCCAATTCAAATCCGCATTTTCTATAAAATTCCGGAGCTTGGTACTCCGATGTGCAAAGACTGATATTCCAGAATCCTTTTCCTTCAAACTGCTTTTCAATTTCTGAAAGCAATAAACGTCCAAAGCCTTTTTGGCGATATTTTGAGTCAATCCATATTTCATCTATGTAAATTTCCGCGAAAACAGTATACGCAGTCAAAAGACCGACTATTTCACTGATATCATTCTTCATAAGGTTCAAGAGTAGATTAGAGAGGAGATTTTCTTAGCCTACTTAACAACAATTTATAAATATTTTCATGCCTATGATTAAAACGCCATTCGGTCT
>JAITDB010000042.1 GCA_031282785.1 Holosporaceae bacterium | reverse complement strand
GTATCCGATAACCCTTATGCGCAAATCTTCACTATATGCATTCATTCCTTTTCTCCATATTTAATATCACTTGTAGTATATCATATCAATGCGAAACCTCATAGTGGATTATGTATATTTTTCGCTAGCTATCTGGACTTGGGGAATCTAGAAATTCGTCTTCATTTTTAAGGCCATATTTTTGTATATATATATTCTTGGTTGTGGAATAAAGATCCATGGAATCCTTTATAATGGAATCGATGACTTCTGCATTTTCTGCTCGGTCGCTAATTCCATGGAGAACGGTTTTTGCTAACATATACGGGAAGCCAATGAGATATCCAACCGGATTAATAAGCCATGACACCGGTTCAGCAATGGCGTCTCGGGTGGACGAAGAACCAAGTATCGGCAAAACCAAATAACTTCCGGTGGGAATTTCTTTTTTTCTCAGGGTATCCTTGAGGGACACTTCTTTTTTTGGCAGTCCCATTGCGTCTGCCACGTCGAATATACCGAAAATGCCAATGGTAGAGTTTATAAAAAATCGAAATAACGAATTGGCAACGTTTTCCCCGTCAAACAACAGCACGTAGTTCACACAGTGATAGGGTTCGTTTAGATTGGAAAGCATATTCGCCACTGAATGTCTCACTCCTGTAGCTAGACACTCTTTGTAGGTCACAGCCACGGGCCGCAGAATATTTCTATCCAGCATAAGATTCAGTTCTAATGCTCCTCTGTTATGTTCTTCCAGCGGGTCCTCCTGTTTAGGATCTGATGCGCAGGATATCAAAAGCAATAAAGGTAATATAGATCTTTTTTTCATTAAACGATCACCCAATATTTAATTGTAGCATGACATATATTGAATATATATCGCAACCCGTACAGGAGTACATGAGCTGTCCACTACCGCTTTTTCTGGCATTTCTGCCGTCGGCCTCTTGCACGAGTCCCTATACCAGAGAGTACACAACGACTTCGCACGATAATACAACAATACAAAGATTAACAACACAAATGTCGGCCTTTCTCCTAAAAAATTCTCCTCAAAAGCTTGTTCTAGCCTGTTTTATAGACTGTCTCCAATGTCTAACAATATTTTTCCATGCTCCATAATTTTATTTATCATCACTGGAAGCGCATACCGTATTTTATGTAGCGTCATTCGTTCTTGCCAGAAATATTTTGCCATCCATATAACTATTTCTTTGGAAAGTATAACGCCATAAACGTTAATTTTTTGATAAAATTTTCTTTTTTTTTCATAAAAATATTTTTCATGACCAAAAAGACACGCCTTTAATGGCAAATAATAAACCATCCTACGAATTTAAAATTCGCTGAAAAAAATAGCATAATTTTAAAAAGCATGCTATTATACACTGTGTATAGATTTTATGAAGAACAGAGAAGGACGGAAAATGAATAGCAGAATTGAATCGGCGTATGCTAATTTTCTCAGTAACACGGCTTTTAAGCATCTGTTGGCTGTTAGCGGTAGATCGGAGAATCTTGCTGCGCTATCGCTGTTAAATTCGCTTATTCCTGATTTTGAGGAGGATCCCATTCGTTCATTGGAGCCTGCCTGTACAGATAAGGAAATTACGGATGCAAATAACAGGACTCGAACGCTTCAGATGGACTTCCATGCAATAACAAATCGCTTGGAGCATGTTACGATAGAACTGCAACTTTATCGTCATATTTTATTTGATGAGCGCGCGCTGGCATACGCTGCCGTAGCATATTTACAGCAACTTGAAGGACCGCGCAAGATCCCTGCAAGCGAGTGGTATAAGTCTTTGCGCAAGACCTATGCGGTACAATTCCTAAATTATGATTCAAACAAGATTACCGGGATAGCAGATCCATATATTACGGATCCAATGATCAAAAGAGTTCGCGAGCATCCGATGAAGGACGGCTATTTCATGAAATGGTACGTTTTCACCGATAAATTTTCCGGTCAGGAAATTGATCATATACAACTACTGCAAATAGAATTGCCACGAGCTGAAATGATGGGACTGTTTCCTCCAAGTCGCGATTTTAATGAGAAACGTTGGTGGATGTCTTTGTTTAATCACAGCAAAGAATATTCGCCGGAATTTGTTGAAAAACTTTATAGAGAGGGAGCCATGCCACAAGGAGTTTACGAAGGATTGAGGCGTATGGAGGTCAAAACATGGAACTCCACGCTGCAGAAAAAATATAAAGAAGACGTTGAGGAAATGCGCGAATTCTATGCACCTCAGATTGCAATGGATATGCTTGATGCAAAAAATGAAGGCATCGTCATCGGTAAAGAAGAAGGCATCGCCATTGGTGAAGCCCGAGGTAAAGAAGAAGGCATCGCTATTGAAAAAAGAAAAACTGCACTGAAATTGTTGGCAAAGAAAATGGATATTGCGGATATTGCTGAAATTATCGGTCTTTCCATTGAAGAGATCAAATCTTTAAAAAATGTAGCATTTTAATAAGGCATTCAAAAAAGTATCACCTTCTATTTTAGACCCCCTAGGGAAAGGAGAAGGTGACGCGCACTGAAAGAGGATGTGTTGTTTTCAATCGTTTCCATCCTATAGATTCAAAATCCGGTGACATTTTGGTGCAAAATACATTTTTTTGGTCATTAGAAACTATTCTCTGGCAATAAAATCTATTTTTTAAGGCTTATTAGGCGTATTTTTGCGCATTATTGAAAAATGTACGGGAGTAAGAAAAAAAAGCATTTTCCAGTTGACTTAAAATAATGTTAATAATATTATGTTAGACTGAACTAACATTGAATCGAGAGCAACTATGGAAAACGGAACACTCTATGATCTAGCGGTCGGAAACGAGGCAAAGATAGCAGATTTTTTCGATGAAAATGTTCGGGAATTATCAGAAAAATTTGGATTATTTTGCGGTAAAACCATAAAATGCGTTTCAAAATATGGTCCCATAATCATAGAAAACAGATTCCAAACAATGGCTCTGGGAAAAGACTTAGCTTCCAAGATATACATTGAAAAACCAGTGCAGAGCGAAAACATACCATGAATGTGGCGGGGAATTTTTTTCGGACTTGTGCAGAACGAATGCACGATTTTTTTGCATCACTGTTGCCGAGAAAATATCGTCGAGCAATATTTTCT
>JAITDB010000006.1 GCA_031282785.1 Holosporaceae bacterium | reverse complement strand
TTTTAAGGACGTTTGGAACAAAAGAATCAAAGAAATTGAAAAAAAATTGAATAATCGACCGCGAAAAGTGTTAAAGTACAAAACACCGGCTGAGATTATCTCCGGACATGACCCTTTGGTTACTGGAACGTGTATCGACGTTGCACTTCACCTGTGAAGGGGCGTACTTTCCAATTCTCCAGGTGCAGTTTAATGGAGAGTGGAGACAAAATTATGGCAAAAATTGGAGAATTTACGAAGATTTTGGGCGGCAATAACGGCAGTTGGCAAAAGCACGGAATGTCCGCAAGATCTCTGGGACAGCGAGTTTCTATGGATGATTAGCTATACGACAATAATGCGGTTTGCACTACTTGGAGAAAAACCTGGCGGAGAGAGCGGGATTCGAACCCGCGATACAGTCTCCCGTATACACACTTTCCAGGCGTGCGCCTTAAACCGCTCGGCCATCTCTCCATATTGCTGATGTAGTAAAACTCTTAACGGGAAATAAGTCAATTCAATTGATAATTTTTTTTGAAAAATCTCTTCTGTCTCAAAAGTATTCGGAAAAAATACATGCAATGGCGTATATCCTGTGTTTTTGGGATACTTTTTATTTATTCTAATGCTAATATATGGATATTAAGTTAGTGTAGGAGAAGTAAGATGAATTTTTCTTTTTCGGGACGCCATATGGAAATTGGAGAGGCACTCACAAATCGCGCAAATGGTGCCTGCATTGCTCTCGCAGATAAATATGGAGTTGATTTTTTGGACCTCTGCATAGTCATGAAAAAAAATAATTACCTGTTCGATTGCGACATAACCGCCAAAACAAATACAGGAAATTCTTATCATGCCAGCAATTCTGCCAATGATCCAAATGTATGCTTTGATGCTACGTTGCAGAAAATAGACCTCCAAATGAGGAAAAAAAAGAAAAATAGCAGAGGTGCAGCCAAAGAATCCGGCAAAATTGTCATAAACAGCTATGACAATTCTTTGGAAGAGGAAAATGCTCCTCTTATTGTTGCCGAGGTACTGCAGGATCTTCCGCTCATCAGTGTCAGTGATGCGGCCAATTTACTGCACGAACAAAAAAGAGTGTTGGTCTTCGAAAATATTTCCAATCGAGCCGTGAACGTCGTCTACAAAAGAGATGACGGGAATATCGGTTGGATAGATTATAAAAATCCCTATGAAATAGAGTAAAAAATAATACTATACCAAGTTTCGTCTATAAGTATCTCAAATATGGCTCATTTCCAATGAATATGGAATTTTTAATGGGTCATTTAGAGCGAAACTTGGTACTAGATCTCAATCTTTAGTATCCAAAACGCTGATTTGCAGAGACTGTAAGGTCTATTAACGAGATCGGTAAATATAGCGTGCTTTAGATATAGGGGCCTATATTCTGTAGATTGCAATATAGAACCATATTGATAAAACTTCTTACACTATCTGTTGGTGTGAAGCGGTAAGCCCTCCAGACAAATCCAGAGGGCGATTTCTGACTACGGCTGTAGTATCATTTTTCTATAATGTGTCCTTCGCTATTCACAGCAAATCCTTTTACGAACAGTTTTTTTTCTATGTAGCCATCCGCCCTTGCTACAAATTTTCTGTTCATTTCAATCGCTTTTTCAATAACGCTGGGAGTTAGTATTCCATCGTTCCAAAAGCTTATAAAACACGAATCCGGATTATCTATTGGAGCTTTTACGAACATATCCAGTAGCAGTTCTGCCACTTCAGACTTTCTGAGTTGGCATGCTTTTTCGAAGGCCATAACATGTTCATGGTCTTCGGCGTCGCTGTTCTCGGCCATTGCGAGAATTTTTATTATCTTCAAGTTGCGTGTATCGGTGGTGGAATCTATAGCCATGTGCAATGCTGTGGACTCAATGTTAGTTGATTTTCTTCCTGCGTCTGCTCCGGCTTTGAATAACCTTACCACGATCTTCAGATCGTTGTTCAGGGCCGCAGCCGATAGCAATGGATACACTCCATAGTACCAATTATAGCAATAAAAACCATTAATATCGAACATAGTGCCAGCAATATTTTCGCTGGATAAACACTCTAGTAATTCGTTTTCCGTATTATTATAAGTATATGATTGAACATAACGTGAGAAAACAGATTGTACAAGCATTGCTCGTACCACCGGAGCTATAGCTACTAATTTGTTATACATTGTTCGATTATATTCGCCATATTCCGCTTCTTTCTGTGCAATTATGGCGTCCACGTCGTCTGTCTCGTTGTTTTTTAAAAATAAAGCGCTTTCTCCTTGAAATAAATGACTCAATCCCACTTGTAAATGAGAAAAAGCATTCTGCGTAATATAATTTTCTCCATAGTTTTCAATTAGAAAGTTTTTTAACCACTCGTTAACACAGGATTCATAGGCAGAAATGTTTTTATTCTGTAAAAGCGATGCTAATAGCGTTGGCAGATCGTAGGAAGTAGTGCCATCAACGGGAACAGTTATCCATATTCTCTCCACAAGATATGCATAAATGGCCAAATATCCGGACATGTTGTCGTCGCCATCAATGCGTTTTTCGGAAATACTTCGAAAAAGTTTTACAAGATTCGCGCCAGAAATATATTGCGCCATTTCATCTCCGCACTGAGCAGCTGCTCGCAGAAGCTCGTCTGCTTCACAGAATCTTCTCAAAATTACAAGATCATCTCTGGTTTTAGCGTTTTTCTGCGCCGACAAATATATATTTTTGCACAAATCGAAATATTCAACGTTCCCGATAGATATACAGGACGCAGCTATAGGCCGTCTAAAATTGTACTCAAGATATGGACATCTCATTGCGCGAGCAAAACAGGCCAAAAGCAACGACGCTCCTATTTTAGAATTTTCGCCGTTGTGCAACTTGATAATAGTGTCGAATGATGCGACCTGTTCGCTTAGCGAACCAAAACATAGTTTGCGCGCTAATTTTTTGGTGCTTTTATATTCTTCTTCGTCAATATCTGCTTTTTTTATAATAGACATAATATACGATAACGATTTTTTTACCTCATTTTTCTGTTCATGATTTTCCGCAATCTCCATTGCTCCCAAAAGACCTGTACAAGATACTAATACTGCCAAAACTGTCAATATTTTTTTCATTTTCCTTCTCCGTTTTTATTTATGATAAACTATTATACAAAAGAAAAAAGCATATTAATACTATTTGTATTATAAATTTTTAAAACCAGGGGCAAGACAAACGCGTTGTCCATGCAATCTGGATATTTTATTAGCCAATTCCAGTTCCATGAGAGCCGTTAGAACCTCCTGAGGATGTATACGAATAGACGAAATTAATTCATCTATGGTTACCGGAACTGTATTCAGAGATTCCAATATTTTTTTCCTGGTTTTTTCCAAATCTCCGTTGAAAATTTTTGCTGCAAATATTGGTCTTTCCTCAAACAGGGTTTGCTGTATTATTTTTCGATTTTTCAGATGATCCAGTATATCCTGCGAATTTTGCACGAGTATTGCTCCGTCCTTCAGCAGATTATTGCATCCGATACTTCTCGGATCCAGAGGGAATCCCGGAACGGCAAACACGTCTCGGTTATACTCGAGGGCGAATCGCGCTGTTATGAGGGACCCAGATTGCTCTGCAGCCTCTATAACTGCTGTGCCAGAAGAAATTCCTGCAATTATGCGATTTCTTCGTGGAAAAAGTTGCGGCTGCATTGCGGTGTTATATGGCATTTCAGTGAAAATACAGCCATTTTTGGCGATTTCTTCATATAATTTTGCATTTTCCTGCAGATAAATAACGTTTATGCCTCCTGCTAGTATGGCGACAGTGCCGTTTTTCAGGCTTCCGATGTGAGCACAGGTGTCAATGCCGCGGGCCATGCCGGAAACGATGATTACGTCTTCGTCGCTTAGTTTTTCGCACAGGGACGTGCAAAATTTTCTCGCGTGTATGGACGAATTTCTGGATCCCACAACGGATATAATATTTTTTTGGAAAAATTTCAGGGCTTTTTCCTTTTGCCCCAGAAATGTCAGTAGAGGCGGAGGATCTGGCAAAGTTCTCAGCAAAGGCGGATAAAGTTCATCTTCGAAAAAAATTAATTCGGCTCCTATTTTTTTCAGATTTTCCAATTCCTGTTCGATTTTTTCGTCACTGCAGATCTCAAGTGGTTTTGTGGAAGATTTTGAAAGAATCGGCAGAGCTTTGAGGGCCTTTTCGCCGCTGCCATACAGATTTATGAGATTCCAGAATAGGGATGGCCCAATGGATCCGCTGCGAACTATTTGCAATCGCGCTAATTTTTCCTTTTCGGACAGCACAACATTCTCCATTGTTCAGTAAGAGGATTGTCGGCCATATTTTTACAAAAGGACAGTCTTTCTATGTCGCCAATTCCTTAGCATGTAGGAGTCGTTTTATGTTCTCGTGATGTTTTATCACGATAATAGCCGACAATATTATTAAAGCATATAAATGATTAATAAAATGCAAATGAGAGTGATCTAAATAATAGAAAGCGAGACTGCTCACGCCGATGCTAACCAAGCTTGAAATGGATGAAATTTTCCATATGATAAATATTGTTATCCATACAAATACTAGTATAAGAAAAAGACGAATATCCAAGGCACATAGTACTCCGAAATAGGTGGCGACTCCTTTTCCTCCATTGAATTTTAACCAGATAGGAAACATATGTCCCAGAACCGGAGCCATCAGCAGAACTGCGCTGGCTATTTCGTTATCCAGATGAATATAGCGAAAAATTATGTATCCCTTGAGAAAATCCAGCAAAAAAGTCAGCAATCCGAGGCATTTTCCCTGAGTCCGTAGCACATTTGTCGCACCGATGTTCTTAGAACCTGTTTCCCGTAGTTTTCCATTTCCAAAAAAATTCGCCAGAAGTAGTCCAAACGGTATGGATCCCACAAGATAAGCCAATAGAACACATATGATATTTTCTGACATCTCAAGACCTATCTTTCAAAATATATCTCCAGGCTAGCATAAACTATCTATGAATCAAGTAAATAAAAAAACTCGTACAATTGCAAAAAAAACTCTTGACAGAAAAAAAGGTGAGAATATAATAGCCTCTAAGTCATACAGTGGTTATTTAGAACGGAGTGCAGCGCTGATGTCAATATGGACTTTAGCCTTTGAAAGGCAGTCGCTTCTATGCGCTTGTAATGGTACGATTTTCTTGTAAAAATTACGTTTTTTTTGTTTTTGTATCCGATTCTTTTTTCTATGCTTGAATAATTTTTTTTGAGCATATTGGGCGATAATCTCGTAAATAAACTGCGAAAAAGTCGGTCGTTAGCGAGAACAAATGTAATAGAGAAAATCCCCTACACAAAAAAATATAGCTGTATTATACTAGTAAAAGTTCGAAAAGCTATCATTTTAGAGGAAATTTTTATTATGAAATTTTTCGGTAGATTGATTAATGATATACATTTTGTCATAGGTTTCGTGCTTATGATTGTCTTTGCGACTCTGTTGCAAGCAATAGCAGAGGATCTGTTCGGTTTTTGCTATGATCGTACGATTTTTTTCGCAGAATATATGCTTTCAACCGCAGAAATAATTGTGCTGGGTATCGCTTTTCTAATCGCGACTTTTTTTCGCAGAGAAAAGGCTCTTTATAGCGATATAAAAGACGAATCTGCCCTGTATAACTGTGCAATGTTTATCGGCGTTACTTATCTGCTGGTTACGCTAATATATACAGTTTATCAATATCTCTGTGGCAGCATTGATCGCCAGATGATCATTAGTATATCCATCTACTTGTTTGTGGAACTATTGGCGATTTTTTATCTCATCGTGGAAAGAAAACTGCTGAAAAAAGGACGATTTATTCCCTACTATTCGATGGTGGTCGCCGTAACTGTTCCAATTATAAGTTGTTCTATGGTAGCCTGCAGCGTATATACTCCGATTAGTTTGATTAGGGCATTGAAAAAAAGCAATAATATCTACGATACTGTAAACAATATTGCAAATAAAGCCATGTCTGATGCAACGACCGCTCCGGCAAATATCGATTCTCTGATCCAAGAAATGAATGATAACGACCGGATAAATGTCAGCGAAGGCGATATTAAATATACAAAAATAGATGAGAAAAAGTTCTCTCTATCCTGGAAAGTAGAGTTGGATCCCGAATCCCTAAAAGATAAAAGAAGACTGGAAAAGCATTATGATGGTATTTTCCATAATTATGCGTCTGGCCGATGTTCTCTCGAATTTTCTGTGCCCAACCAATGAGACTGGCCAAAAAAATCGCTGAAAGTGGTGTCGCTTCCCGTCGAGAAGCAGAAAAATTAATAGAAAGCGGTCGGGTATCAGTTAATGGAATTGTCGTCAACACTCCGGTATTTTTTGTCGACGAATCCAGCGAAATACGTGTCGATGGCACACTAATTCACCGTAAATCCGACGAAATAATCATATGGAAATTCTATAAACCCAGGGGAGTGATCACCACCAAAAAAGATCCGCAAAATCGCAGAACGGTCTTCGATTTCTTTCCAGAAAAAAACGGACGCATACTCTACGTAGGACGGTTGGACTATAACTCCGAGGGATTACTGCTGTTTACCAACGATGGAAATGTCGCTAGAAAAATGGAATTGCCGTCGACGGGCCTAAAAAGAACCTATCGTGCCAGAATTTCTGGAAAATTAAGCGACGATTCCCTGGAAAAATTAAAAAATGGCATAACTGTCAACGAAATAAAATACGGACCGGTGGAAGTCACCATGGATCCAAACGACAACGCAAAATCCGCCAATAGATGGATCACTGTAACGATTTCCGAAGGAAAAAACCGCGAAGTCCGTAAGCTCATGGAGCATTTTGGGTGCAGAGTGAATCGACTGGTTCGAATCGCCTATGGCCCGTTTCAACTGGGTACTCTATCACCAGGACAAATAGTTCGCGTTCCAGACAAAGAAATAAAACACTTTTTAAAAACCCACTTCTGAAATTCTACTTGTTTCAAAAGTTTTTATTAACTTTTATAACATATCATAGTAGAGGCAGTCAAAATCGTTGCCAGCGGAGGAGGTTCTATGATAAAAAGATTTTTAGAGCTAATTTACAACATACATTTCATTATTTATCTGGGACTTATGGTGTCTTTGCTGCTATTGCTGTATATGATTACCTGTGACGTCTTCGGGCTCCACTGCGAATACATGACCACAGATTACGTGCTTTTTGGAGTAACGGCAACCGTGCTGGGAATTGCTTTTTTGATCGCAATTTTCCTCCGGAGAAAAAAAGCCATGTACAGTGATATTCTAGAGGAGTCGCTGCTATATAATGGCTGCCTATCCGGAAATATTGTCAGTGCTTTGTTTATGATTATCCGCATGATTTATCTATATTTTTCCGGAGCCGACAAGCTGGAAATTCTGGGTTCCGTACTTTGTTTATGCGGATTATTTTTCTCGGCGCTCTATCT
>JAITDB010000121.1 GCA_031282785.1 Holosporaceae bacterium | reverse complement strand
GAAATTTGTGCTTGCAGCATGCGTTAATGCTATCGCTACCGATAGCAGTGTATGCCAGCTGTGTCTGCAGCGCAGAGCAGAATCTAGGAAATTATACGACCGCCACCTGAGTGGCGCGTAACTCCAGCAAACGCATCCAACTGCATAGTTGGTTTTCATTATTTAATCCGTAGGATAGTAAGCTTTTTTATAGACAGACTCGGCGGTATTTGTTATTTTTTTGAGAATAATAGTGCTCTAGTTATTTTTTCTGTGCTATTCTGTTTTGTAGCAGTTGGAAAAAATTTGTTGGAGAAGTATGGATGTCATCAAAAAATCCCTGGGAGTCGCCGGACGACAAGGATCCTTGGAAAAAAAGTAGTCCAGGAACCGATTTTCCATTTGACGTAATCGATAATTTAAAAAAGAAATTTAATAAAATGAGTGGAGGGAGCGGAAAAAAAACGCCTTCTCATGGTTATTTATCTTTGGTATTAGCGGGATTTGCGATTTTATACTTAGCGTCTGGGCTTTATCAGGTACAGCACAACGAGCGCGGCGTAGTACTGCGATTTGGTCGCTGGGTTCGAACGGTTGGTCCAGGATTGCAGTATATTCTTCCGTATCCGTTTGAGGAGGTCATTCTTCAGCGTGTTACGAACGTGAATCAGATCGACATCGGGTCATTTTTCAATTCTCAGCAGGAGGAGAGCCTCATGCTGACCGGAGATTCGAATTTGGCCAACATTAGCTTCAGTGTACTGTGGAAGATAAAAGAGGACGGCGTAGAAGATTACTTATTCAACGCGAAATCTCCGGATGTCACGGTCAGAGCGGTAGCAGAGAGCGTCATGCGCGAGATTGTGGGACAGGCGTTATTTTCCTTCGTGCAGACCGAAGGCCGAGCTGAAATACAGCAGAAGGTGCGGGAGAGTCTTCAGGCTCTCATGAACGAATATAAGATGGGCATAGAGATTCTTCGGGTTGAATTGCAGAGGGTTGAGCCGCCGGCGTCGGTTATAGATTCTTTCCGAGACGTGGAGAGAGCGCAGGCAGAGCAGCAGAGCGAAAAAAACAAGGCTGAGGCCTACGATCGTGATACTAGAGCTCGCACTCGAGGCATTGTAGCGGAAACCATAAATAACGGCGAAGCAAGAAAGAGAGAGATTGTACAGATAGCTCAAGGAGAAATCGCAAGATTTTTGTCTGCCTACTCGCAGTATAAGTTAGCGCCGGACGTCGTTTCCAAAAGGCTATACATCGACACCATGCGCGACATCTATAGATCTGTAAATAAAATAATAATCGACGATAATGTCAATGCAGTCTCCTATTTACCGCTAACGGAAATAGCGAAAAACAAAATAAAAAGCCAGAACCAGAAGGAGACACAGTCATGAATAAGAACATATTGTCGGTGATTTTTCTGTTGGGATTGGTGATTTTTATTTTTCTGGAGGGTTTGTTTACGGTCAATCAGATAGAGCATGTGGTCGTCACGCGACTGGGGGAGCCGGTGCGGGTCATAAAGGATCCGGGACTGCATTTTAAAATCCCCATGCTCGAGAGAGCGATATTTTTTGATAATCGTCTTATGAGCATAGAGTTGCAGGCGCTCGAAGTAACGCTCGGAGATAAAAGACGGATAATGGTCGACGCCTTTGGCAGATATCGAATTACGGATCCGCTGAAGTTTTATCAGACGGTCTACAATGAGAAAGGCGTGATCGTCAGACTGAATCCTGTTGTGCTGGGGAGTCTTAGCAGTGTTCTGGGAGGCGTAAGTTTGGCGTCTCTGTTGTCGGACACTCGCATTGCAGCTATGAATAAAATCCGAGACGAAGTAAACAAGGCCGCAAAAGGATTCGGTATTGATGTCGTTGATGTGCGCATCAAAAAAACGGACCTTCCACCGCAAAATAGCGAGGCTATCTGCAAAAGAATGATTAGCGAGCGAGAAAGAGAAGCTCGGGAATTGAGGGCAAAAGGCGTGGAAATGTCGAAAATAATAAAATCGACCGCCGATAAGGAAAATGCCATAGCCATAGCCGAGGCCAATACAAAAGTACAGATTCTTATAGCAGAAGGCGAACTAGAAGCCAATAAAATTTACGTGGAGGCCTTCTCAAAAGACAAGGTTTTTTTTGCGTTTTTTCAGTCGTTGGACGCCTATCGTTCATCTTTTTCCGAGGATAATACGACCTTCGTTTTATCCCGGCAAAGTGAGTTTTTTAAAGCGATGAATGGAAGATAATGCGATGTGCTACATATTTGCTTTACTTTTGTTGCTAGAATCCGGTTTATGCTATGCGACCAGTAGTGGAGAGCCTTTTTTTTCCATAAGAAATGGCGTTAAGGCCGTAATAAATTCCGTTGTTGAGATATTTGTGGTGTACAAGAGCGATGGCAGAGATGGCATTGACTCCTCTGATTCCAGTCGATTTTTTTCCTACACTGGTGACGATCTCAAGAACGAACAGCAGCCGGACGGCACTGGATTCATCGTTGATGAAAGCGGCTATGTGGTAACCAATTGTCATGTTTTGGGCTCGCGGCAGAGAATTCACGACAATTCCATAGAGAAGATCAGAGTTGTTCTTCATAATGGTAATGAGTATGAAGCGAAAATAGTTGGCGTAGACTACAGGACGGACATAGTTCTCTTGAAAATCGAGCCAAAAACCAAGCTTTCCTGCGTAAAATTCGCCGATTCCGACGCCGTGGAGGTCGGAGACGGAGTTTTTGCAGTTGGAAATCCGTACATCTACAAAAATACGGTGACGTTCGGGATAATATCTCACAAGGAGCGAGATCTATCCGGCCAGATTGTTGAGCTGGGAAGTGGCGGAGATCTCGTGCCTTATATGCAAACAGATGCGGTCATAAACCAAGGGAATTCTGGTGGTCCACTCTGCTCCTGCGATGGAAGAGTGATTGGCATGATAACCATTATTTTCTACGATGGAGCTCGCAATACTGGCATTAGCTTTGCAATTCCGTCGAAAATTATTCAGCAGGACATAGAGCAGCTACGCAAAAATGGCCGTATGAAGCGCAGTTGGCTCGGAATTAGTGTGACGCCGTTTAACAAGAGCGTCTCAGATGCGCTCGGTCTTGGAGATCGCTACGGTTGCGTCATTCAGAGAGTCGATGAGGCCTCTCCAGCCATAGACGCCGGCATACAGTCTGGCGATATTCTATTGTCCATCAACGATACCAGTATTGTTGAAAATTCCAATCTGGAGTATATGCTGACCAATCTCCCCATCGATAAAGTCGTGCCAATCCAAATCATGAGAGATGGAGTGGAAATGAAATTGAGCATTAAAGTCGGCTCACGCAGCGACGAAGATAAAATCGACGAGACCAACGACGAAGCCATCTCCAAAAAAAGTGTTCCCTGCGAAGAAATCGATAGCATTACGCTGGGTGTCTCTAATTTAACTCCGGAATTGAGAAAATTTTTCAATATTCCAGCAGATGTAAACGGTGTTCTCGTGGCCAGATCCGATGATTCCCGCAGTGATATCTCAGTTGGCAGCGTTATTCTCAAGGTCAATCACTGTAATGTCAAAAGCATCGAAGAACTAAGAACAGAACTGCAAAAATTAATAAATGGAGGAGCTAAAACCGTCGCATTCTATATATGCGATGGCCAATGGAAAAAATTCTATATTCCGGTAAAATTGAAGTATGCCGCTCCAGGCGTCAAAAGTAGCACCATAACGAAGGCGCCAGTTAAAATCCCAGAAAAAACGCCGGCAAAAGCTCTGGCAAACGGCAAAGCTTCCGGCAATTCGGTGGTGCATTGACGACTTTTCCGCAGATAATTTTTGTGGCGGGACCAACGGCGTCTGGAAAAAGTTTTTTGGCCGTCGAGATCGCCGACTTTTTACAAAAAAAATTCGTCCAGGGCTCGGAAATAATCAACGCCGATGCCATTCAGCTCTACAATGAACTGAAAATCCTCACAGCTTTTCCCTCTGACGATCAAATGAAACGCGTTCGGCATAATTTGTTTGGAATCCTGTCACCCAACGACTCCAGCAGTGTTGCCGTTTGGCTGAAAATGGCATCGGAGGAAATAAAACGCATTTGGACAGAGCAAAATGTGGCCATCATCTGCGGCGGAACGGGTTTCTATCTGAAGGCCGTTACCGATGGCATAGCCGTTATCCCTGAGGTCCCCGCAGAAATTCGGCAGCAGGTACGTGATAGATTCGCGAAAATTGGTTGCGATGCATTTTTCGAGGAGCTGAAAAAAATCGATCCGGAATCTCAATTGCCTCCGGGAGACACGCAGCGACTCCTGAGAGCCTACGAAATAGCGTTGTTCACCGGAAAATCTTTGTCCCACTGGTGGAAGAGCCAACATAAATCGCAGCAACAGGATTTTCGAACTCTATCCATCGTGCTGAATCCTCCTCGACCCGCACTGCAGCAGGTGTGTTCCAGCAGAATTCAGTCCATGATGGAGGCCGGAGCCATGGAAGAAGTCCGAGATTTCCAAAAAAGATACGAAAATTATTCTGGTCCATTGGTAAACGCCGTTGGTTACAAGGAAATAACAGCGTTCCTCAAATGTGAAATGTCCCGGGAAGAGTGCATCGAAAAAATGTGCGTGCGCACAAGACAGTATGCCAAACGCCAATCTACCTGGTTCAGAAATCAAATGAAAAATGCTTGGTTTTTGAACGATTTCGGTCATAAATCTGAGACTATCAACGTAGTTACGCAAAATATCGACAATAGCTAAAATAAAATACGGATATCACTCCTGTTGGTGGTCCAAGTTTTTTTGCTGTAATTGCGACGAGTAGCACCATTCCTTAGCTCCACCACAAGGCCTGAGGCCTTTATCTACCAGGATGCAAAT
>JAITDB010000120.1 GCA_031282785.1 Holosporaceae bacterium | reverse complement strand
GAAATTTGTGCTTGCAGCATGCGTTAATGCTATCGCTACCGATAGCAGTGTATGCCAGCTGTGTCTGCAGCGCAGAGCAGAATCTAGGAAATTATACGACCGCCACCTGAGTGGCGCGTGACTCCAGCAAACGCATCCTGCACTTTCCGATAAAATTGGACTATTGAAAACACCACCGCAGCAAAAAAATCCTATTTTCATTGTGATTTTATTGATACTTTTGCGACCTCCGGCAAAAATTTTTCGAAAATCGATGTAAGTTTCGCGAGAATGCCGATCCTATTGCATCTGAGCTTTTCGTCGTCGGCATTTATCAATATATCCCAGAAGAAAACCGTGATTTTTTCTTCCAGCGCAACGCAGAGCGAAATTTTTGTCTGAAATTCAACATCTGCGTCCAATTTTGAGATTTCCAGTTCCTGCAGAGCGATTTCCAGCACATTTAGCGCGTCCATCAGATGTCGCTCGCAGTCTTCTACAAACAGCACTCTGTTCACGCTGCAATTGCTGAAATCTCCGAACTGCTCCAGAATATTTTTCGATCTTTTATAGGAGGAGATAAGCTTTTCTCCGTTTTCGCTTTTCAATGCTTGATCGAGGACATCTGCTTTGCTGAATATCAGTCTAATGTCGTCGACGCATTCCACAACGGCCGAAACGACCGCGTGGGAAATTTCGGACTCCTTCAGCACAACCTTCAGCCTATCCATTATGAACGACATCACCGCTTCAACAATACTCAGATCCTCTGTGACAAAGCTGAATAATCCTAGGGTTTTTTTGATGACATTGCGTAAATTCAGTGACAAATTATATTTTTTGATGATTTTTATCAGTCCGATGGCAGCTCTTCTCAGGGCAAAGGGATCTTTGGACCCGGTTGGTCCTTTGCCAATGGCGAAAAATCCCGTAATGATTTCGATTTTATCTGCCATGGAAAACAATGCTCCTGGCAACGTGGTGATTTCGTCGACTGTTTTGTACTGCTCTCTAATGGCGGAGCAAACGGATTCGTCTTCGCCCTGCATTGTCGCGTATATGCCACCCATGACTCCCTGGAGTTCTGGGAACTCACAGACCATATTAGTAGACAAATCACACTTGGACAGCAGAGCTACGCGCTTTAGCAGTTCCTGCAAGTCCTCGCCCAGCGACATTTCTTCGCAGAGAAAATCGCAGACGCAGCAGATCCTCAGGATCCTATCGAAAACCGTTCCGAGCTTTTCGTTAAATACTATTTTTTTCAGATTTTCCAGATGCAATTCCAACGGTTTTTGCAGATCGGTTTCGTAGAAAAACAGCGCGTCTGCCAGACGAGCGTTCAGCACGCGTTCGTTGCCTCTTATTATTGCTTTTCCACCGTCTGCGGCCAAATTATTTGCGACAAAAGCAAAAAACGGAGCCAGCTGGCCATCCCGACGCACTGGAAAATATCGCTGATGAACACGCATAGGCGTTATCAATACCTCTTCTGGCAATCGCATGAATTTCTGAGGAATCTGTCCGAGCAAAACAACGGGATTTTCCACGAGACCCGCTACTTCGTTCAGAAGATCTTCTGGTATATCAACGGAGACTCCTGGGTTGGAAAAAATTTTGGCGAACTCCTTGAAAATAATATTTTTTCTTTCGATTGGATCTACAATCACGAAAGATTCTTTCATTTTTTGCATATATTCCTTGGGATTTTTTGCGAAAATTTTTTCCGGAGCCATGAAACGATGTCCAAAAGTATAATCGCTGGATTTTAGATCTATTTCTTGAAGCTCCACAGACACCGATTTCCCACAGAACATGCAAAGAATATTGCGAATTGGTCGCACAAAATTGAATGCATGCGATCCCCAGTGCATTGATTTCGGCCATTGCATTTCGAGAATGGAGGAGGCAATGATATTCGGCAGCAGATCCCGCGTATGTTGCTGCGGATGTTGAATGCGAGCCATAATGAAGGTCTTTTTATCTATGATTTTTTCTTCGCAGTCTTCAAGTGACATTCCCAACGATTTCAAAAATTTTGCGATGACACTGGCTGGAGCGGAGTTCTGAGGGCCTTTTTTTTCCTCCACGAAGGCCCGCACCTGCTGCTCCAGTGAGGCCGAAAACACCATTCGTCGAGGAGATACATAGGTTTTTACATTTTCGCATTTGATTCTTTGTTTTTCCAATTTCTCACTCAGAAGGCGTTCTAGATTTGCGATAGCATCGGCCTGAAAGCGAGCGGGAATTTCCTCGACCATTATTTCCAGCAGAAAATTTTCTTGATTCCTATTCATTTTTACATCCTCAACGATTTATATTTTCGGCGTTCAATTGGGTTTTGCAGCAGATTTTTGCCATGGCGCGCACTCTTGCGATGCGATCGACTCTTTCAGCAACGCTCAGGGCTCCGCGGGAGTCCAGCAAGTTGAACAAATGACTCGCCTTCATGCACTGATCGTAGGCCGGCAGAGCCAATTGCTTTTCCGCGAGTCGAAAGCATTCTTGTTCTGCATCTTCGAAGTGACGTTTTAAGTTTTCGACATTAGCGTATTCGAAGGAATATTTGGAAAATTCCACTTCTTGTTGGAAGCACACGTCTCGGTAGGTAATTTTGTCAGGATCGTCTTTGCCGTTCCAGTTAAGATCATACACGTTATCGACCTTCTGCAGAAACATGGCGAGTCTTTCGAGTCCGTAGGTAAGCTCCACGGTTACAGGGCTGCAATTGAATCCTCCCACCTGCTGAAAATATGTGAATTGCGTGATTTCCATGCCGTCGCACCAGACCTCCCAGCCGAGACCGGCGGCTCCGAGAGTTGGGCTCTCCCAGTCGTCTTCCACGAAACGAATGTCGTGCAACTTGTAGTCTATGCCGAGAACTTCAAGACTCTTCAGATAAATGTCCTGAATGTCGTCCGGAGAAGGCTTGATCACCGCCTGAAACTGATGATGTTTGTGGATTCTATTGGGATTCTCTCCGTACCTTCCGTCTGCCGGACGCCGCGACGGCTGTACATATGCCGTCTTCCAGCTGCCGCTCCCCAGAGCACGCAGAAACGTGTGAGGACTGAAAGTACCCGCTCCTACCTCCATGTCATATGGCTGCAGAAGAGCGCATCCGTAGGCGCCCCAGTAGCTGCTGAGCGAAAAAATTATTTCCTGAAAGCCCTTCATAAAAATTCTCCTAATAAAAACATACGCTTCGGCGACTCTGAAACTAGCACAAAAAAGAAACTGCGTCGATCCTCAAAATGCTTATCATACCAGATGTCATTAATCGGTTTTATCAAAGGATGCAAAATCGCTATAATTCAGCAAGGTAATGGGCTATTTGTAACGAGATCTGGTATCACTTACCACCCGTCGTTTTCAAATTTTCTCATTTCCGCCGGCGCGAGGCATACTTTCCACCAATTACCATACTGACAGAAATTTGTAAAATTTCCGCTAATTTTCGAGAAGTTAACGTTTTTTTGATAAAATGGCGGCTGGTGGAAGATGCCCTGTGCGGTACTGGGCTTGGTTTTCATTATTTAATCGTGCGACCTGCGAAGTAGGTGAGTGCTTGTCACTTACTATCTTACCTTAGCGCCCGTCGCATCATAAGAGCGTCCACAAAGTATGGAAAAAAGTAAGATAAAGCAAGAGGTTGGATATGATTCGCAATCCCCGTCTAAAGGCAGAGCACCTGGGGCTGAGTAGTTTTTTTGAGTGATTTTGTTCATCTGGTCATAGCTGTTCACGCTTTGGATCGCCAAGACATAGGACGTACATTCCGCTAAATTTGACGCAACTCGCTTATCAACTCGAGACTGTGACCGAGTCGTCCAATCCACCTTTCGCTTCTTCCAATTCGCTTATTTTGCCTGATCTTATCTTCATACAACTACCTCCTCTTATCAAAGGTATTGGGGATCAATAAAATTTTATGAAACGGCCGTGGTTTTTTGCTGTTAGCCATTGACAAAAGTATTGTAATTGCGTATCGTATACGCACTTTTGATATTTTCAAAAGGGGGGGTGTAGCTCAGTTGGTTAGAGCGTCGGCTTGTCACGCCGAAAGTCGCGGGTTCGAGTCCCGTCACTCCCGCCATCTCAAATTTCAGCAAAAAATGATGATCTGAAAGTTCCGAAAATCTGTACAGTTTTGATTTTTGTACAGCTCCTGTACATCTAATAACAGAGAAGGCACTTAAATAGATGAACTACTCGGCCGCAAGCGACCGAGTTTCCCAAGAACTAAAACAGTCTTTGCTGGAAACGCCCCTTCACCTCTGAAGGGGCGGTTAACAGTACCTAATTTTATGCCAGTCAGTTCTATGAGATTCGTTTTTTGATTGCGTGAAATCTCAGCTGAGACTGTTCAGATCTGAAAAATTTTTTCGAGCAGGGATAATCCTTGCTTCCGCTTATGGAGCCATGCAACCAAAATAATACCAAATCCCATTACAAATAGTCCTTTACGCTGCCGAATTTACAGCGATTTCGCGGCTGTTGATAAAATCGATTAACAATGGAACTTCGTATATAGATAAATTACTCTGAAAGTTCGTCTT
>JAITDB010000086.1 GCA_031282785.1 Holosporaceae bacterium | reverse complement strand
AAGAAAAATTCTATCTACACTTGAAGGAGACCGAATGGCGTTTTAATCATAGGCATGAAAATATTTATAAATTGTTGTTAAGTAGGCTAAGAAAATCTCCTCTCTAATCTACTCTTGAGCCATACTTTTTTGTCAATGATTTTTTTTCTAAAAATCCAATTCCTGGTAGTGAGGAGCTGGAGGTATAGCTTGGATTCTGTCCTGGAGGATTTCTCGGAACGATGGTCTAGATTTTATTCTTACATACCAATCCTTTACCTGCGGATAATTCTCCCATTCTATGGAGCCGAAATAGTCCAGACACGATAAATGAGCAGCAGCGGCCATATCAGCGAGGGTCAATTCGTCTCCGGCCAGCCAATTTCTTCTGTCTGATAGCCATGAAATATGCTCCATGTAGGTTTTCAGAGCAGCAATGGACTTCCTTATGCCCGACGAATCAGGCGCATCGCCGGTGTATCTTTTGACCACTCTTTCGAAAAAAATATTTTTTGTTACATCTGCGAAAAACATTCCATTGAACAGAGCAATGATCCTGCGAGTTTCGGATTTTTCCCGATGAGATATGCCGATCATAGGTTTTGTTTTATAGATTTGCTCGGCATATTCGACAATGGCGTACCATCCTTCTAGCAGTTGGCCATCTTTTTCCACGAGAGTTGGAATATCGGAAAACACGTGATTTTCGGAAAATTTTTTCTTGCGATTCCAAGGAAACTCCAGAATCGAATCATATTCCAAGGATTTTTCGTTAAGATAAATGCGGATCAGTCGACTGAAAGGGCACATAGAATAATGGTACAATGTTCTCATTTATTACTCCTTCTCGTAATGAATATTTTTTCGTTTTCCAAGAGCCAGTATCATACCGACGGAAATGCTTATGGCCAGCAGGGAAGATCCTCCATAGCTGATGAGTGGCAGCGTCATTCCTTTGGTGGGAATCAAATGCAACGTGGAGGCAATATTGATAAACGACTGCAGACCAAATTGCGAAAGCAATCCCACTGAAGCCAACAGATTGAAGAGATCGTTATCCTTTAGAGCCTTTATCATGCCATATATCACTATAAAACCTATGAGAAACACCACAAACGCGCAAACGAAAAAGCCAAATTCTTCTCCTAGAACAGCAAAAACGAAGTCTGCGTGGGCGTCTGGCAGATGCTTCTTGATGACCCCCTCACCCGGACCGACTCCAAATAATCCGCCGTTGGCAAAGGCTTCCAGCGATCTATTTATTTGGTAATGATCTCCAGCAGATGGATCCAGGAATCTATCGATTCTGGTCGTAACATGAGGCAGAAACAAATAGGCCAGTATAAATCCGCAAACGGCAAGTATGATCACCGTGAGCACCAATATCATGGAAAGCCCGTTCAAAAACCATTGAGCAAACCAAATTCCAGTTATAAGTACGGTCATGCCGATATCCGGCTGTAGCAGCAACAGAAAAACACTTATCAGCAGAAAAATCGCGGCAATGAATCGACCTCGGAACTCGCTATTTTTTCGCTCTTCGGCAAACATCCAGGCAGTAATGACCACCAAGGCCGGTTTCATAAATTCCGACGGCTGAAGGGATAGACTAAATATAGATATCCAGCGTCTTGCTCCTTTTATTTCGGTTCCCATGAAAAATGTTAGAATCATCAACAGAAGAGAGGCAAAAAATAAAAACAGAGACAGTTTTTTTATGCTAGAATTATCAAAGGTTGATATAAAAAACATAAGCAGCAGAGCCGGAGCCATATACGTAAGATGCTTTTTCAGGAAAAAAAATCTCTCGACGCCAAGATGATGCGCCACCATCGGGGTAGCTGCCACTGCCATTAGTACTCCAATTCCCACGATTATGAGAAAAGAAAACAGCATGACGCGATCAACAGTCCACCACCATGTTCCCATAATTCCATTATCTGTTCGGGAAAAGGAAAACATGAGTTACTCCCTTTGGCTTTTGGAACTATTGGTTATTTTTGTCTCTATTTCTTGCACAAATTTTCTAAAAAGGTCTCCGCGTTCTTCGAAATTTTTAAATTGGTCGAAGCTGGCGCAGGCAGGCGACAGCAGCACTGCGTCCACGGTCATTAATTTCGACATTTTATAGGAATTGTATACGGCCAGTTCCAGCGACTTTGCTATTTCGCATTTTACTCGATGGGTTCTCATGATTTTGTACCAGTCGTTGGCGGCTTCTCCCATGAGAAAAGCATATTTTATTTTGGAAAAGTAGCCGACTAATTTTTCCACCCCTTCTTCTTTTGGTAATCCTCCTAGTATCCAGATTATATTATCGAAACGCATGAGAGCCTGTTCCGTAGATTGAACATTGGTAGCTTTGCTGTCGTTTATGTATTTCACGCCGTTTATGGTGGCCACCAATTCCTGACGATGACGCAATCCCTTGAAAGAAAGAAGCCCTTCGCAGAATTCTCGTTTGTCGATGCCATTGAGGGCGCAGATAGCATAGGCTGCCGCTATATTTTGGCGATTGTGAATGCCGTCCAGCAGATCGTTGCGATCGCAGATATAGTTATAGGAGCCTTTTCGATTGTCTATGAGTGCATTCGCAGACCAGCCAATTCCAGAATCCGGAACGTATTTACCAGATATCGAAACTACGTTCGGATGATTAACCGTCGTGAGGAAATTTTTTATTTGATGACAGTGATCGTCGTCTACTGCGATTATGGCGTTGGACGTAGGGCGAAAATTTGCGAAAATTTTTTGTTTTACAGCAATGTATCCGCTCAGGCCGCCATGACGTGTAAGATGATCTGGAGTAATATTCAGCAGGACAGCAGTATCGAATCCAAGTACTTGACAGGACTCGAGTTGATAGGATGACAGCTCCAGAATATAAAAATCGTCGTTGGGCGAAAGCGATAGAACCGGTGTCCCTAAATTCCCTCCGACACAAGACTTTCGGCCGGCAGTTTCGAATACGTGTCCTGTAAGAGCAGTGACCGTAGATTTACCGTTGGTGCCGCTAATGCCTATACCAACACCAGAAATATTTTGCCGCAACAGATCTATGTCATTGACCAGCGGTATGCCGTATCTGTGGGCGAATCGCACTGCTGGATGCATCTGAGGCCATAGTAGATGAATTCCTGGACTTACGATTATGTAATCGAGGCTTTTCCAATCGTCGGAAAAGACATCGTTTTCGCTGGAATATAACAGCGAGAGTCCGACATCCATTTTTTTTTCCTGGGTACTGTCGTCATAGACGCCAATAATTGCCCCGGACGCCCTTAGAGAATCGACAACGGCACAGCCTGTCTTTCCAAGCCCAATTACTCCCACACGTTTGTTTTTATAGGATCCTAGTAAAATCATCTTATCTTAAGTGTCGCTAGTCCGATTAACGCGAAAACAATGGAAATAATCCAGAATCTAACCACTACCGTGGACTCGTTCCATCCTTTTTTTTCAAAATGATGATGAATCGGAGCCATGAGAAATATTCTTTTTCCCGTTAACCTAAAATAAACCACCTGTATCATAACAGACATTGCTTCCATAACAAACAGTCCTCCGACAATGGCCAGCACGAATTCATGCTTCACAATGACACTAATACCACCAAGTGCTCCTCCAATGGCCAGCGAACCAGTGTCTCCCATAAATATCTGGGCCGGCGGAGCATTGTACCACAAAAATCCAAGACAGGATCCAATGAGCGCGCCGCAAAAAATACATATTTCTCCGGAGTAAGGAATGTGAACTATGTGCAGATAATTGGCAAATAGAGCGTGTCCCACCAGATATGTAACAATGCCAAGGCAGCCCGTTGTTAGCATCGAGGGAAATGTCGCGAGTCCGTCCAGACCGTCGGTCAAATTAACGGCGTTGGAGCTGCCCACTATCACAAAAGTCGTAAAAAATAAAAGAAATGGCGTGCTTACCAGAGCAAAATTCTTTAAAAAAGGAAAAGTAAGATGTCCGGCTATGCCTGGAGATCGCAATAGCTCCACTAAATAGGAAAAAATAAATGCCAGTAGTAGTTGTGCCATAATTTTTTTTTTCCCGCATATGCCTTTGGAATTTTTATATTTTATTTTGAGAAAATCGTCGGTAAATCCCAGAAGAGCATAGCTGAGAGTCAATAATAGCAGCAGAATCATGTATTTATTGGTGACGTCTCCCCACAGTAGAGAAGAAATTATGGAGCTGGCAATGATAATGCCTCCTCCCATGGTAGGAGTCCCTCGTTTTGTCACTAAATGCGACTGGGGACCGTCGTCTCTAATGGGCTGCGAAAATTTAAATTTTTTGATAAAGCGGGGGTACAAAAAAAAACTGACCAGCAAAGACGTAAGAAGCGCACACATTGTCCTAAAAGTAATGTAGCGCAGAATATTCATGCCTGATATAAAGTTCAGTGCCGTAAAAATAAAATTATAAAACATTGCTCATCCATTTTATGCAGCGATTCTATTGTGATATTGTTTAAAAAAGTCCACAATATATTTCATATTCATGGAGTTAGATCCTTTTACCAAGACACAATCTCCATTTTTGATATTTTCCAGTACTTTTTCGGCTAATTCTCGAGAATTTTCGCTCCAGCATCCTTTTTTCGCCTCTCGGAGATTAACGAAGAGGTATTGGCTTAATTCTCCACAGGCAAACACCTGATCGATCTCGAATTTATCTATTGTGGGAGAGATATTTTCGTGAAAACGAACGGAATCTGGTCCCAATTCTCCCATATCTCCGACCACAAGGATTTTTCTTCGGTCTTTGTATTTCTGAGCCATGGAAATAATGGCAGACCTCAGAGACGTTGGACATGCATTGTAGGAATCGTCCAGGAGCACGATGTCACGGTTATCGATGTAGGTTATGTTACCGCGTCCTGATGGCGTTGTGAAAGTCGCCAGGGACTCTGCCAGCTCGCCGACAGGAACTCCGCATTCCAAATGAGCCGCCAGCAATGCTGCCGCACTGTCTATCACACCTGAAATATTATGACAGCGCAGATCGTAGGTAACCTGCTGTCCGAGAATGTCTGCTTTGACGTCGATGATATCGCCTTTAAAATCATAGGAGATTATTCGGGCGTCCGTTTTATTTTCGCTGCCAAAACTGAAGACATTCTCTACATGACAACACTGCGCTTTGTTCCTCAAAAAATCCGTATAGGGAGAATCTCCTGGGATTATGGCTACTTTCTGAGGAATGGCGGTTTCAAAAATCTCGGATTTTGCTTTGGCTATAGCAAATACGGAGTCGAAAAATTCCAGATGCGTCTCGCAGATGCTCGTTATAACCGACACATGCGGACTTACAATGTCTAATAGTTTTTTTATTTCTCCAACAGCACTCATGCCCATCTCAAAAACGGCAATATCGGTGTCAACAGGCATGGTGGCAGCGCAGACAGGAAGACCGATCTGGCTGTTAAAATTTTTTCGCGACACATAGGTTTTCAGATTTTTTTTGGCATTGGCCAGCAAATGATAAATCATATTTCGAGTGGTCGTTTTTCCAACACTTCCAGTAACACCGATGCAGTGCGTTTTTGTCCGAGAGATATTGTATTTCGCCAATTTCACCAATGCATCTGCAGACGATTCCACCAAAATAGTGCGATCATCGTCGCGGGGTTTTTCCGACACCGTCAATGCAGCTCCATTTGCAAGAGCTGCGTCGATGAAATTATGTCCGTCGGTTTTTTCTCCCCTGAGGGCGAAAAATATATCTCCGGGTTTGACGTTACGCGAATCGACGCATACATCGGAGGCGCCGTAGTTCACATCTTGATTAAAGATCCAAGATAATTGTTCTCGTGAAAAAAGTTCTTTCATTTAAATACCTTATTTAAAATAACTTCTCTATCGCTAAAGTATATTACATTATCGGCCAGCTGTTGATAGGTTTCATGACCTTTTCCGGCTACCAGCACAGAATCTCCGGGCAATGCCGTATCCAGAGCCATTGCAATCGCATTGCGTCTGCCGCTCGAGATATTCAGGCCTTTAGAGCTGTTGAATCCGTCCATTATCATGCGGCGAATTTCATCAGGATTTTCGTTGCGAGGGTTATCATCGGTCACGAAAACCAAATCCGAGAGCCGGTCTGCAATATCCCCCATGAAACGGCGTTTTTTTTGATCCCGATCTCCGCCACAGCCGAAAACCGTTATTACACGATTCTTAGTATGAGATCTCACGGCCAAAATGGCATTTTGCAGGGCGTCGGGAGTGTGTGCGTAATCGAGAAAAACCTTGATATCGTTGATTTTTCGTACCAATTCCAATCTTCCATCGATGGATTTTAGATGCTCCAACGCATTAACAACGTTGTCGACGGGAATACCAGTACAATGACCTATGATTGCAGCACAAAGGGCATTGTAGGCCTGAAATTCTCCGTAAAGTGGCAGAGGAATTTCCAGTTCTCTCCCAAAAAACAGAGTTTTTATTTTTAGATGATCTTCCTGGGGCACAGCAGAAATAATTTTCACGTCATTGCCTTGATATCCGTAATCAACGCAATTGATTTTTCTATCTGCGGCGATTTCCTGAATTTTTTTTGCCTGGTTATCGTCGGAATTTATCACAAAAATCGTATCGGAACCGGCGATTTCTGAGAATAATCTTTCTTTGGCACGCCAATAATTTTCCGACGTACTGTGGTAGTCAAGATGATCCTGAGTCAGATTTGTGAAAGCGCAGATGCGGAAATCGATGTTATCCAATCGATGCTGATCTATGCCGTGACTGGAGGCTTCCATAGCCACGTTAGTCACATACTTTTTTCCCAACCGTTGAAGGATCTTATGTAGGCAAATGGGATCTGGCGAAGTGATCTTATCCGCCAATTTTTCAGAACTGTTGGCTGTGATAACGCCCAACGTTCCTATGGACGCAGCTTCATAGCCGTTTTGGCTCCAGATTTGCCGCACCATGTCAACGGTGGATGTCTTTCCGTTGGTTCCGGTCACTGCCACAATGTTGCTCAAATTATTTGGGAAAAATTTTGATGCCAACCGCGCTAATTCCGCTCGTGGATTCTCTACATATATATATACGACTCCGTTTTCCAAAATGACGTGTTTTTTTTCGTTTTCTAAAACGATGTATTTAGCTCCCTGAGCGATGGCATCTTTTATGTATTTTTTTCCGCTATCCATGGTACCATCGATGGCAACAAAAAGACAATTTTCCGTGGCTTTTCTGGAATCACTGCAGATGTCTGATACGTCAAGATTTCTCATTTGCTCTGGAATCTCGATACTGACAATCTCTGATATTTTTTTCATATTAACCTCTCAGCGTATGCTCTTTAATTAATATAATATATTATTTTTTTTTGCAAAAATCTTCAGCTGATTCCAGTGAATTTATATTTTGACATTCAACAGATGGCGCAATGCGCTTCATGAGTCC
>JAITDB010000059.1 GCA_031282785.1 Holosporaceae bacterium | reverse complement strand
AAAATTTTCCTAAATTGGGATTCAGAAATATGGGTATTTTTTATGTATCTATTTTTCATTGATATATCCTACCTTATTGGGCTAGAAAATCAATCTAATCTACTCTTGAACCATAAAAAAAATGTCAAAAAAACGTTAATATCGCGGAAATTAACGGAAATTTTACAAATTTCTGTCAGTATGATATTGGTGGAGAGTGTGCATCGCGCCGGCAGGGAGGAGGAAATAAAAAAACGACGGATGATAAGCCGAATTGCTTTTTTTTGCATCGTCGAAAGATCTGTAGACCGTCTGAACGGACTAATTTGCGTCGAACAATTTTTCCAGGAAATGGATGTCAAAGTTTGCATTGATGATGTCGGCGTTATCGGCCAGTTCGATATGCAATGGTATCAGAGTATCGACGCCGTCTATGACGTATTCTCTCAGGGCTCGGCGCAATCTTGCCAGACATTGCTCTCGATCGTTGGCGTGTACAATGAGCTTAGCGATCAGGCTATCGTAATAGGGAGGGATTTTGCATCCGTCGTAGAGAGCACTATCGACGCGTATTCCTGGTCCTCCGGGGCAATGATAGTTGGAAACGGTTCCAGCAGATGGAATAAAAGTCTGGGAATTTTCCGAATTTATTCTGCATTCGATGGCATGTCCACGGAAGCTGATGTCATTCTGTGTAACAGAGAGTTTTTGGCCGTCTGCCACCAGAATCTGCTCTCTTATTATATCGACGCCGGTGATCATTTCTGTCACGGGATGCTCAACCTGTATGCGAGTATTCATTTCTATGAAAAAGAGCTGATCGTTTTCATAGAGAAATTCCAGAGTGCCGACTCCAACATAGCCCAATTTTGCCATGGATTTTGCGATTTTTTGTCCGAATTCGTCTCGGAACTCAGGACTTAACACGACGCTCGGAGCTTCCTCCCATACTTTTTGATTTCTTCTCTGCAGTGAGCAGTCTCTTTCTCCCAAATGCACAGCATTTCCGTATTTATCAGCGATAATCTGAAATTCGATGTGCCTTGGTCTTTCCAAATATTTTTCCAGGTATACTCGATCGTTGCCAAAAGAAATCCCAGCTTCTCTTTTAGCAGTTTCGTAGGCTTCCAGGAAATCCGTTTTGGATCTGGCGACTTTCATACCGCGTCCGCCTCCTCCTCCAGCCGCCTTTATGAGCAGCGGATAGCCGACTTCGCCGGCGATACGCAGGGCCTTATCGGCGCTTGTAACTGCGGCGTCGGATCCGGGAACAGTGGGGAGTCCGAGTTTCGTAATGGTTTTTTTAGCCATGATTTTATCGCCCATCATGGCAATGTGATCAGCCTTGGGACCAATAAACGTGAGTCCGTGTTCCTCCACCATGTGAGCAAACGTTGCGTTTTCACTTAAAAATCCGAATCCCGGATGAATGGCGTCGGCGCCCGTGATGCAAGCGGCGGAGATGATCGCCGGGATATTGAGATAGCTCTCTCTCGGCTGCGGAGGTCCTATGCAGACGCTTTCGTCCGCCAGACGCACACACATGGCCTCGGCATCTGCCGTCGAATGCACAGCGACAGTCTGTATTCCCAAGTCTTTGCAGGCTCTTAGAATACGAACGGCGATTTCGCCTCTATTGGCAATTAATATTTTTTTTATCATCCAAAAACACTTCTTGAAATATTTTTTGATCAGTCAATAATAACAATGGGATCACCGTATTCCACCGGCTGCGCGTCTCTCACGAAAATATGCTTGATTTGACCGGGACGCGGCGCTTTCACCATATTCATGACTTTCATCGCCTCTATGATAAATAAAGTTTGTCCCTGGGATACCGTATCTCCAACGGAAACAAAGGGTTTTGCATCGGGGCCCGGAGACAGATATACCGTTCCGACCATCTGCGCTGCTAAAACTCCCGGATGCTTCTCCAGCTCAACGGGAGGCGTCTCTGCGATAACTTTGCTCTCGCTCTCCTTTGCGCCTCTGCCAGATGCTGCTACCACTGAATCCATCGAAACCGGCACAACCGCCTGAGGCGCCGCTCGCAGCACCTTTATCCTGAGGGAATCAATCTGATATTCTATCTCTGTTAAATCTGTTTCTCTGAGAAGCTCGGCAAGAGCTCTGACTGCTTCGGTATCTATTTTCACTTGCTGAGACACTTTCACCTATCCTCGGCATTACGCCAGCGATCCATGGTGGGCGCAGCAGGGATCGAACCTACGACCACTACGATGTCAACGTAGTGCTCTACCGCTGAGCTATGCGCCCATAACTATCACAAATGTGATGTATAATCCTTTTTCTATACTTTTTCAAGTATCATGTAAGCATACACTGCGACTTCTCTGCAATTTTCTTAATTCCACTCCAGAAAAATATTGATCCCACAGCAAATTAAGCGAATTTTGACTGCATAATTCTCATCACTCCTATCGAAAAGTCTAGGACGCTGAGAACTCTGAAAAAATTATGCGAAGAAAACTAATTTTCCGACAAAAAACATAATTTTGCTGCGATTGGTATGATATCGACATTTCCAACAATAGCTATGTCTTCGTAATTTCCCAAGTTTTTTCCATTTTTATCGGCGACGACGCCTCCGGCTTCGCGCACCAGCAGCATTCCAGCAGCCACGTCCCATCGATTGGAGCGTATAGACGACAGCAGCAGATCCATTCGGCCTGCGGCGACATAGGCCATGTCCAGAGTCATGGATCCGCTTCTTCTTAGACTGTTCGACATGCTGTAAAGACGCTCCTCCAGAACAGGACTCAGGGAACCAACGGAAATAAGCAGATCCGACGGCCTACATTTCTTGGATACACGTATTTTTTTATCGTTAACGTAGGCGCCGCGTCCTTTTTCTGCCCAGAACATTTCGTTTTTTACTGGATCATAGGTGACGGCAGCAATAATTTCTTCGTTTTTTTCCAGAGCGACGGAAATCGCCCAATGCGGAAAGCCGTGCATATAATTTACGGTGCCATCCAGTGGATCGACTATCCAGCGATGTGATGGATCTTCACCTACGATCTCAGCGGCTTCTTCTGATATCAATGAATAGGTTGGTCTAGCATGCAGCAATTCTTCTCGAAGTATTTTATCTGCTTTTAGATCTGCGCTGGTAACAAACGCCTTATTGCTTTTCACAGACACCTGGAGATTTTCCAACTCTGCAAAATCCCGCAGCAACCATCGGGAGGCCTTTACCACTGATTTCGTCATAACGGATACTATGGAAGATTGAGGCGGCAACTTAACGCTTATCATCTGAAACCATCCCTTACTAAGATCGCAGAAAGTCGCAACGGTTCATAAGCTATTACGAGACTACTGATATTCGGCAATTTATTCCGAAATAGCACGTCAGAACTGAGCTTATAGTGCTCAAATACTAACATATATGCTCCGTCCCTTGTCTAATTCTTACTACTATTCTGACACAAGTGCCTAGGATAAAATATTTTAAAAAATTCGGATATAAACAATCCTATACAATTTCATTATCTCTTGGAGAATTGGAAACTGCGTCTTGCTTTCATGAGTCCGTATTTCTTTCGTTCCACCGTACGACTGTCTCGGGTCAGCATGCCTGCGCTCTTTAATACGGATCTGAGGTCCGGCTCGTAGTCCACCAGTGCCCGACTAATGCCATGACGTACTGCTCCAGCTTGGCCAGATAATCCGCCTCCCTTTACAGTGCAAAATACGTCGTAGCACCCTACACGATTAGCAACCGATAACGGCTGCTGCACCAATGTCTGCAACACGGATCTGGCAAAATACTCCGGAGCACGCTTTCCATTCACAAGAATGACTCCATTGCCTGGCTTAATCCAAACTCTGGCCACAGATTCCTTACGACGACCTGTGCCATAGGTCCTGCCCTGAGCATCTATTTTTTTTGCCGATGCCACTTGCAGGCTATTATCTTTTTTCAGCGGTTTCAAATCATCAAACGTAGACAGCATTTCTTAACCTCTCTTCACATTTTTAGAATTCATGGAAGCCACGTCCAGCAATCTCGGCTGCTGCGCCTCGTGCGGATGACTTTCTCCACTATATATCTTGAGATTTTTCAGCATTTTGCGTCCTAGAGGTCCCTTCGGCAGCATACGCTCCACAGATTTGCTAATGACTCTCTCCGGAAATCTACCGTTCAGACATTCTTTCATGGTTCTCTGCTTAATGCCTCCAGGATAACCTGTGTGCCAGTAGAATACACTATCTTCCAACTTATTACCGGTCACTTTTATTTTGTCAGCATTAATGACAATAACAAAATCGCCGCAATCCATGCTGGGAGTAAACTCCGGCTTATGTTTTCCACGCAGATAACTCGCCACAACGGCAGATAATCTACCCAATATCAAATCTTTGGCATCCACTAGAATCCAATTCTTTTTGATCTGCCCTGCCTTAAGAGAGAATGTCCTCATTTGTTATAATTCCTCATTTTCGATGCCTTTATATCATCTATAAACAAAAGCTTCAAGCCATAAATGTAGCTTCATGAAATTTTTTCGATCTGTGAAAAACTAAGATCCACATTCGTCGGCCTACCAAATATAGAAACGGAAACCTTGACGCGCTCCTTTTCCCGCTCCATTTGCTCAATAACTCCCTGAAACGACGAAAAAGGACCATCACAGACCGTAACTGCATCTCCAATCTCATAATTGACAGCATTGACGGCCAAACTCGCACTATCTTCAACTCGCCGCACTATTCTCTCGACTTCCGCGTCCGAAATCGGCGTTGGCTTGCTCCTGGAACCGAGAAATCCCGAAACCTTCGAAATCGATCTGACTAAATGCCAGGTCTCGTCCGTAAGATCCATCTGCACAAGAATATAACCGGGAAAAAATTTTCTCTCGGTTTTTATTTTCTCGCCTTTTTTTATTTCCGTCACCTCTTCGCTCGGAATTAATATTTTCCCGAACATAGACGACAACTTGCTCCTATTTGCCTGGTCATAGATGGATTCTAGAACTCTGCGCTCGAATCCTGAGTACACATTGACAATATACCATTTCAAAGCACAACTCCTACAAACCCAGTATCTTATTTATGCAGAAATAAATCACGGCATCTGCAACAGAAAAATAAACCATCGCGCCCAAAATCATTATCACAACCCCGAAGGTCATACCAAAAGTCTCACTTCTCGCTGGCCAAGTGACCTTCTGCAGCTCCCTTCTGACCTGACTCACAAATTCTGCAGGACTAATCATATAAATAAACCTCTATTCTTCAAAAAATCACTGGCAGGGGCGGAGGGAATCGAACCCCCAACCTGCGGTTTTGGAGACCGCCACTCTAACCTAATTGAGCTACACCCCTTCCTAAAAATCCATTGCTAAGCACTTGATCGCCTAGACATCACGAACGTTTTTTTCTAATCCGTTCGTCGAAAAAATTCGAAAAACCACAGAAATTATCGCTTCGCACGTGCATAAAAATGGAAATGAATTTTCCGGCAAAATCCGTTTTTGCCTCAAGTCCACGGTATCTCCATAATCAGCATTATCACAGATACCCTATTACAACAAACGCAAAAATTCAAATGCTAACTATCCCGAAGCTGAAGAATAACACAAAAATTCGAACTTAGAAAGCCAATATTTTATTGGTCAGACTCGTAAGATATGAAACTCCTTTTCTCCTACCATTCACCGGATTTTAAAAAAAAAGCACTTATGGCGAAAATAAAGTTTAAAAAGGCACGTTATAGGATATAATTATTATCTATAAATGAGTTAGGAGTAAAAAAATGTGTAGAATATATAAAAATATTGTGCTTTTATCGTTGTTGGCGACTGGAGGAGTGCTTGCCGAAACAGTAGAAGAATTGGACGAAGATACGTCACTGAACGAAATTGTGCGTCAGAGAATGTCTGAGTCTGGAACCGATATGCCTTTTTCCTTCTGCGGAGACTTAAATCTCACGGCTCTTTTCATTAAGCAGGACGAAAATGAAGGCTTTGATGGCTCTTCAGTCTCTCTGCAGGGAAATATCGGACTGGTGTACGTCGGCAAAGGAAACGGATTCGGCTATGGAGCAGAAATCGGCGTAAAAACAGATTCCGGTTTGATAAAGCAAGGTGCTCCCATCGTAAAAACGGCGTTTATTTTTGTGGAAGCTGACAAAATCGGCGTCATAAGACTGGGATACACCAACACCGCGGCAGATCTATTCTGCATCTGCGGCGACAAATGTCTGGTGGGATACGGTGGAGCCGGCAGCGGGAACCTCGGAATATTCTATAATAAGTCAGCTGGATCAACAGTGGACACCGGATTCACCTACGACGACAGCAGAGCAGCTAAAATCGCCTGGTTGTCTCCGACGGTCTCGGGATTTTCTATGGGTTTGTCGTTCACTCCGGATAGTCGCGATGCAAATTTATTCCGCACCAAACACTGTCAAATGAAAAGCGCTCACGAAAAATCGTGTTTTTCCGAAATGTGTGCCGCCTATGCGAAAAATATAATTACCGGCGGAATTGCCTATGAATGGGGAGCTCCCGACGACTTCAATGCAAAAATTTCCGCGTCCGGATGGTTCGGACGAGGAAAATCCGGCATTAACGATACTCTCGAAGTGCATAATGTTCGCGCCTATAACGTCGGAGCCATCATTGGTTGCAAGGATTTAAAAATCTCGCTGGGCTATACGGACGCTGGAAAATCACTGCTGCCAAAAAAATACGCGACCGCAGACATAGCTCCCTTCGACGCCTCAAGAGATTATTCGCTCGATGACGCAGATGTCGGACTAAGACCCGGAGCCAACGCTGGACAAATTTATTCCATCGGAGCAGCCTATACCTACAAAAAACTCGTGGTTTCGGTCGGATATTTCAAGTCCATAGTGAAGTTTTCCGACAGCGAAGAAGCTACCGCTGACGTGATTTCACTGGCGTTCGAATATACCTTCGACAAAAGTATAGGAGTCTACACGGAATATGACCATATTTCAAGCAATAGCTGCGATAGAGCTCGAGCCTACGGAAAAGCCTGCGATCTGTCGTCGACCGGAAAAAATAAGGCAAATGTGTTGATGCTGGGAACAAAAATCAATATTTGATGGTATTTCGCCCCTTCACAGATGAAGTGCAACATGAGAGAGATCTGGAATTAGAGTACGTTTACAGGTTGTAAGCGGAATCTATTGAATCGTTCGGTAAGTTGTCCGATGACGGTTTCTATTTTTCTGCGCACATTCATAATCTGATTTATGAATGTTTTCGGTCTGTTTTCCTGCATGTTTTTTCGAAGAGGAGTTTGCATACAACAAACGGTTTGAGTCGTTGGAAGAAATAGAGGAGTCTTTGCAGACTTTTCTTGATTGCCTGCAAAACCACACAATTGCTCAATTATGCAACAATAATTATTTGGATATTTAACAATGAGGATTGGTATAAGAGCTATTAGTGATTTTTGCTCTATTTTTTCATGTCATTTTTCAATTTATTTTCTACTTGCTTCCATTTTTTCCTTGAAGAATGTGCACAATCCTGGGAATACGGTCAAAACGAAGATTGTGCCGAAGAAGAGGCCGCAGGTGAGGATTGTTCCGATGGATTGTCGGGATTCACAGCCGTAGTCCCTGGACACGATCAGCGGGATCGATCCGAAAAACATAGCTCCCATAGTCAGTAGGATCGGTCGTAGGCGAATTGTGGCTGCATGTTTGACTGCCGTCGCAATCGATTCTCCCTGAGTAATCAATTTATTAGTGAACTCTACGATCAGGATTCCATGCTTAGTGATGAGTCCGACCAGCGTTATCAGCCCCACCGACGTGTAAATGTTCAGCGAGATGTTCATAATCCAGATGCCAAAGAGCGCTCCGGAACAGGCCAGCGGAGCTGTTAGCAAAATCAGCAGCGGATCCCTGAAATTGTTGAATTGTAGTGACAGAATCGCGAAAATGAACACCATGGCCAGTACGAAAAGCAGTAACATCGTTTGGGAAGATTTTCCGACAGCTTCAGCCGCTCCTTTCGGCGTTTTTTTATAAGATTGCGGGAGATTTTCGTCAAGAATTTTCATGCCAGCTTGCAGAACTTCCGTAAAATTTGCTCCATTTGGGACTCCGAACCAAAGTTTTGCGGATCTCATTTGATTATAGTGAAAGAAATGGTCCGGCTCCGTGGACGGAATCATTTTCGCCACCGTATCCAGAGAAATTTTCCGCCCCCAGATATTCGTAACATAAATTTCGGATAAATGTTGTGTTTCTCCCAAAATTTTCAGGAGAATCGGATATGAAATTCCATCTTTTTCGAAGTGCAAACTGTGATTCCCACTGAAAGACATCTCCAACGCGGCAGAAATCTGTCCCTTTGTCAGATTGAGTTTTGATGCCAGATCCTGGTCAACTAAAATTTTATATCCCAAATCGTTTAGTTTCAGATCATGGTTCGGATTTTCAAAAATCGAATTCTTCAACAATTCAGCCCGAACTTTTTCCAAATTTTTATAAAGCTCCTGGTACGCGCCGTTGGTTGAGATCACAATCTCTACATATGACGATCCCTGATTACTAGAAATCCCTGGAAGTGCGGAATCTTCGCTCCATACCCACACATCCTGTGATGGAAAATTTTGCACTTTTTCGAACAAATCGAATGATATGCTGCTGGCAGATTTTTCACGCTCTGCTTTTGGAATAAGTGGAGCAAATACGAATCCATTATTTGGATTAGCACAGGCCACGCAATGTTTAAATTCCGGAACTTTTCTGAAAAATTCCAATACCTTCGACGTTTGCTCTTCGTAGTAATCAATATTTTTTCCTGTAACCTTAGAAAGGCTAGCCACTATCATTCCGCGATCTTCTGTTGGAGCCGTTTCCTGTGGCAGAATTTTCAGAAATATTCCGGAGGCAGTAAGAGATGCCAGCGCGATCCCTAATATTGCAGGCTTCCGCTGATGCATTCGTCCAAGAAAATCATTATATTTTATCGCAAAATTATGAAACATGACATCTAACTGTGGAAAAAATCTCTCGTTGGCGTCCTTACGTACCAGTAAAACCGAACACATTAGCGGAGACAGGGTTAGTGCGACAAATCCTGAAATCAACGCGCTTCCGGCGAGTGCAACGGCAAATTCAATGAACAGCTGTCCAACTGCTCCTTCAACGAAAGCAAACGGAGCATACACACTGACCAGAGTCAGGGTCATAGCCACAATCGCCATGCTGATTTCACCGGATCCACGCAGTGCAGCATCCATCTTTGTCATGCCGTTTTCCAAATGCCGCGAAACGTTTTCCAATACCACAATGGCATCGTCCACCACGAGTCCGACGGCAAGAATCATCGCTAGTAGCGTCATAATGTTTATGGAAAAGCTGCAAGCTTTCAAAAACACGATTGCGCCGATAAGAGAAATCGGAATCGTTATGATCGGAATGATGCTCATTCGCAAACTTCGTAAAAAAAGGAAAACTATCAGCAGGACCAGTACAATCGCCTCCAACGTTGCTTTTCCGGCATTTTGGATGGCATTGCGCACAAATTCTGCCTGATCTAAAACAGTTGTAATCTTGAAATTTCCTGAAAGTTCTTTCTCCAATTTCTCTACTTCTTTCTGAACCATGCCAGAAACTTCGACGGGATTCGCATCGGAAGCTGCTCTTATCGCGATAAAAGTTGCTTTTTTGCCGTCCATGCAGCCACGTGAAGATCTGTCGTCAGCCGACAGGTCAAAGGTTGCAACATCCTTCAGAAACACAGCATGCTTTTTATGCTTTGGGTCAGAGAAATTTCGATATTTCAGAATTATTTTTTCGAAATCATCTATATTTTTCAATTGGGATTTCAGAGAAACTGGAATAAGGTTCATGACTTTACCAACAGGCCTCCAAACATTCTCTTCGGAAACAGCTCTGAAAACGTCATCGGCATTTATGCCAAACATATGCATTTTCTTCTGATCGAGATTTACGTTTGCGACGTAGGTATCTCCCCAAATTTCTACGGAAGAAACTCCGTCGATGCTACGGAAGACATTTTTCAGTGTGAGGTTGGCAAAATGGCCAAGTTCCAGTGAATTCATCGTTTTCGATTCCACGGATAAAAGCACCAGAGGCAGCCAATTTCCTTCTCCATTACAGCGATAAATGGCCGGTTCTTTCACTTCGCGCGGAAGGCGATCGCGCACACGACCTATTGCATCCCGGACGGAGGCGATAGCTGTGTCCATCAATGTGCCTTCTCTAAATTTCAGATTCACACTTGAAAAACTATGGTAAGAATTAGATGTAACAGTTTCTATACCCTCAACGCCTGCAAATTCGTCTTCAAGGGGATTGGTCACAGCGGATTCCACAACCTCAGGAGATGCATTTTCATAAAATACAGAAACAGAGATTTCTGGAATATCAACCTTTGGATACTCGCGTACATGCAACGAATTGAAGCTCAAGACCCCGATTACCATCAACATAACGTTCAAAACAATAGCAAAAACGGGATTTTTCACGAAAAACGATGTGAAATTCATCTAGTTGGACTCCGTTTTTGCGGTATCTCTTGGTGGAGCCTTTGGAAAATCATTTTTTTCGGATGTTTTTGGTTGGTCATCTCTGCCGGCAATTTTTACGGGCATTCCGGGATAAAGTCGATCCTGCGCAATGACTACGACCTCTTCCTTTTCAGCGAGTCCTTTGGTGATCTCGATTTTTTCCTTACTTTTGATACCCACTTCAACTTCGCGAAGATCCGTTTTTCCGTCCTTCACAACATAAACCACATCTTTACCATTGTGAATGAAGACAGCGCTGCCGGAAATGACAATAGCATTTGGTTTTTTCTCGATTGTGAGGGTTACATCAACGGAACCTCCAATTAAAAGAAGGTTGTCATTCGCAGACTTCACCTCCACCGAAGCCGGACACATATGGCTCTCTTCATCGATGGCCTTTTGCACATGCTTCAGCACCAGAGTTTGGCCGTTCACGGTCATCTCCTGTCCAGGATTTACCATGTGGATATACTGACTCGGAATATCAAACTCCACCAGAAGTTGCTCATAATTATAGAAAGTTGCCACCTGATTGCCCTCTACGACCTGCTCTCCGTCCTTGATTTTGTAGACTCCGAGAATGCCATCGAATGGCGCTTTCAGCAGAGTGTTTTCGTGCTCAATGCTAGCGCGAGCGAGATTTTTATCCGCTTCGATCAGGTGCTGATGGGCTTCGTCGGCCTCTTTTTTTGACCTAACCTTTTTCTGCACAAGAGAAAACATGCGATCATATTGGCGCTGAGCAATCTCTCGGGCAGAAATCGATAATCTATGCGTTTTTTCAATATCAGGATTTTCAATCTTCGCGATCAGATCGCCTTTTTTCAGCGATGATCCGGTTAGAACCAAAGTATCGATTGTCCCGCCGGCCTTTGCCGTTAGAACGCAATAATGCTTCGGGCGGACAATTCCGATCAGTTTTATCTCGTGCTTTATCGATGACCGTGCAACGATTTCAGTTTCAACAATTTTCGTGTGTTCTGAATATGCTGACTTTTCAACACGAAGAAACTTGAAATACACAATCACTGCGATCAGCGCAATCACAGCTAAAATTTTGCATTTTTCTTTCCTCAAAAACGAAATAACAGAGCCAATGAACATGCTGAATTCTACTCGTCGCTATAATCAATTCCGATAATACTATTCTTTTTTAAGCTTTACCATGCCGGAATCCGAAACCGCCCATTAACTTATGAAGCGCAACAATTGCACGGCGAAAAATACTAATGTTCTCATAGAAATTGTAAAAGTGTTTTTCTTTTTAATTGACAATTTCGAAAAAACAAAATAATATCGAAATATTAGCATGGTCGTGTATGTAATATGTCATAGTTTTACAGTTTTGTTTGTTTTTTTTAGGTTCAAGAGTAGATTAGATTGATTTTCTAGCCCAATAAGGTAGGATATATCAATGAAAAATAGATACATAAAAAATACCCATATTTCTGAATCCCAATTTAGGAAAATTTT
>JAITDB010000057.1 GCA_031282785.1 Holosporaceae bacterium | reverse complement strand
AAAATTTTCCTAAATTGGGATTCAGAAATATGGGTATTTTTTATGTATCTATTTTTCATTGATATATCCTACCTTATTGGGCTAGAAAATCAATCTAATCTACTCTTGAACCTTATTTTAATATCTTCTTAAATCCGATGGATGGTAAGATTGCTACAAAATCAGGAGATTAGCATGCTAAAAAGAAGCTATCATTCTGGACCGGATATTGAAGTTTCTTTGAAAAAAGTGTAGGATCCGATAAAACCTTAGTGTGTTAAAGGAGATTGCAGTGAAAATTATTGCGGAAAAATGCCAGAAGTGTTATTCCTGCAAGGAAATTTGTCCGGTAGGGGCCATTTCCGAGAAAGACGGAGTCATGACCATCGACAAAAGCATCTGTCTCGAGTGCGGATGTTGTGCGGCTTCTTGTCCACTCAAAGCTATAATATTCGACTGATTCATTCGCAATGTATGTGGAATACGGCACATTTAGTGTTTTTACATTTATGGAGTAAATTTCTATGCAATCTTTTTTACTGGCTCTTCATTTTATTTTAGCAGTTTCTCTAATTGGGCTTATTTTGCTTCAGAAGCATGATTCCGATGGCGCTCTTGGATCCGGCGGCAGTGGAGCAGGCAGCGGCATGTTCTCTGTACGCGGACAGGCCAATTTACTGACCCGAACTACGGCCATTCTGATGACAATATTCATAGTGAATTGTCTTTTATTGGCGAGACTCCACAAACATAAGCCAGCAGACGGATCTCTAATAGACAAAGTAGCCGTAGATACCAGCGCTCCGATTTCGAAGAAAAAAATAAACGTGGCCACAGAGACTCCTCCGGAAACTGGTGACGAGGTCCAGCAGAACGCCGATGCTTCTTCCATCGAGACTCAGGAATCCGATTCGGCATCGGAGAATAGCGCTGCTGGAAGCGAGCAAATTCCAGATCCAGGAAAAACAGCAGCCCCAGACGAAACGGCTGCTATACCAGGCGAAGTAGCCACGCCAGATGAAACAGTTTCCGTGCAGGATGAAACGTCGCCAGCGAACGAAATGCTAGCATCGGACGAAATGTCAGAGAATACAGCCATGGAAACCGAGCAAAATCCAGATCTGGCAAGGATAGCTATGCGAGATGAAGCAACTGCTATGCAGGAGGAAACGTGGTCCTCGGACGAAACGTTGGAAAATAATGCTGCTGTCGAAACTGAACAAAATCCAGATCTAGCAAGAATAGCGATGCAGAACGAAGCGCCACTACCGGACGAAGCGAGAGCGACAAGCTCGGCATTTGCGTCTCAATCGATGGAAGAGCCCGATGCCGAAAATAATTTTGAGCAAAATGCCAACAACAGCAGAAACTTCACACAGGAAAACGAAAATATCCAGCAGGAAAAAGCCAGACTGAAACAAAAAAATCAAAACGCAAAGAAAAAGAAAAGAAACAGACGCAGAAATAATAGAGGATAGTCAATGACAGGAAAAAAAGTTGTAAATGTTGGTAGTGTTTGTGTAGCAAATTTCCGTCCAATGGTTCTAATAGCCGGTCCATGCGCACTTGAGAGTCGCGATTGTGCCCTGAGGATCGCCGATGAACTAGTAAAAATAGCTGATGACCTGGGAATTCCGTTCATATTCAAGGCATCTTTTGATAAAGCCAACAGAACCAGCCTAAATGCTAGGAGAGGCGTAAGCATTGACGAGGGACTAGCGATATTCAGCCAAATAAAAGCGACTTATGGTTGTCCTATAATCACCGATGTGCATGAATCGTCGCAATGCGCAGTTGTAGCGGAAGCGGTTGACGTCCTGCAGATCCCTGCTTTTCTATGTCGCCAAACGGATCTGCTGATAGCCGCAGCAAAAACCGGAAAACCCATAAACGTAAAAAAAGGCCAATTTTTAGCTCCCTGGGACATGGAAAACGTCTGCAAAAAGCTCGTACACTCTGGAAACGACAATATTATGCTCTGCGAGCGGGGTTCCTGCTTTGGCTATAATCGTTTGATTTCCGATATGAGATCTCTGAGAATAATGGGAGAATACGGATATCCAGTGATATTCGACGCAACTCATTCGGTTCAAGAGCCGGGAGGACTGGGAACTGCCAGTGGTGGCAATCGAGAATATATAGAGCCATTGACGCGAGCCGCTCTTGCCGTGGGAGTCGCCGGCATATTCCTGGAAACCCATTACGATCCCGCCAATTCCATCTCGGACGGACCAAACATGGTCCCACTGCAGGTCATGAAAAAATTTCTGACCTCCATGAAACGCTTCGATGAATTGGCAAAAGATTCCAACTATCTGGACATGTCGTGCTAATGTTTTCCTATTCCGCGCATAAAAATCTGAAATTTATTACCTCCAACATAATTTGGATATGCATCACGGGATATTTTTTATTTCACATGTTCAGCGGAGCACGCGGCGCAATTTCCTGGGCAAAACTCAGTCACGAAATAGCAACATTGGAACGGGAATTGGCTTTTGTGCAGGAAGAAAATGCTTTTCTGGAAAATAAAATCCAACTAATTAAAGACGATAACCTGGATTTGGATCTGCTGGAAGAACAAGCTCGCTGCATACTCGGAATGGCCCGAGAAAACGACGTAATTGTCCTACTACCCCATCGCTAATTTTTATTGCAAAAAAATTTCCGGATCTCAAAAAAATCCGGATTTCAAAAAAATTCACTGATAACCGCAAAACATCTCTTAAAACGGAAGTTTCATACCTGCAGGCATAAAATTTTCCATTTCTTCGGTCATTTTTGTTTCTATTTTTGCTTTGGCGTCGTTATGAGCAGCGACTATTAAATCGGAAATAATTTCGAGATCTTCTGGATTTGCGAGTTTTACATCGATATAGATTTTCTTCATCTCGCCCTTGCCATTTAGAGTAACTGTCACCATGCCACCGCCCGACGAGCCAATTACTTCCAGCTCATTTAGTTTATTTTGAGCTTCTATTAATTTCGCCTGCATTTGCTGGGCTTGTCTCATCAATTGATTCATGTTACTCATTTATTTTTTTTCCTCTTTTATTCAATTTTACAGCAATTTTGCTCCTGGAAACAGTCGAAGCGCTTCATCTGTTATATTGTTTGTTATATCATTCGAAACCGCTTCAGGTTTATTTTCCCTTTTATCATTATTTATGCCGTCGTGCAAATTATTTTTCTTAAATTCCTGAGAATTCGTGCATATTTTTACATTATTCATTTGCTGTAGAGGAGGCGCATTATTTTTTTGTGTGTTATCGCATTGGCCTATTATTTCCTGCAGGTCCGGGAGTCCAGAGGCATAGGCGATGCGAATTATCAGCATTTCCAGCACTATTTCCTGGTCATCGCAGATTTTCATTTCGTCGATTCCCTTCAGCAGCATCTGCCAAATTCTACTGAGAGAAGAAAGCGCTACATTGGTAGCGAGTCCGACGAGTTTCTGACGCACATCAGCCGACACAATATTTTCCAACGGCTCGATCTTTGATTTCAGACACGTGAGCACATACACGTAATCCAGCAGCAGATTAGCTATTTTTTCGCAGGATACGTCTCCGTTTATGATCTCGCGATATTTGGCAATCGCGGATTTTATATCTGCTGTTGATATGGATGCAAGCAAATTCAGCACATCGCTGTCATCGGAGACGCTTAGCATGTTCTTCAGATCCGACACCGACAGTTCGTTGGTTTCAGCCATGCTTATGGCCTGGTCCAAAATGGACAGACTATCTCTTAGGGACCCGTCGGCGGCTTTTGCCATCAGAGAGAGAGCCTCTGGACACGCCACCACGTTCTCCTGATGGCAGATAGAAGACAGATACTGCGCAATCAGGCTCTCATCCACTCTTTTTAAATCGAATTTTAGTACACGCGACAGAATCGTTTCTGGTATTTTGTGGGTTTCCGTCGTAGCCATGAGAAATTTTACATGCTCCGCTGGTTCCTCCAGAGTTTTCAGCAGTGCGTTGAAGGCGCTTTTGGACAACATGTGCACTTCGTCGATGATAAATATTTTGAATTTCCCAGTAGTGGGCTTATAGCGACATGATTCTATGATTTCTCTCACATCGTCAACGCTGGTGTTGCTGGCAGCATCGATTTCTATCACGTCCATCTGATTATTTTTGGCAGATTCAAGACAATATTCACATTTGCAGCAAGGTTCCGGATCACTGTTTTCGCAACGAAAGGCCTTCGCGAGTATTCTCGCTATGGTAGTCTTGCCGACGCCTCGGGTACCAGAAAAAAGCATAGCAGCTCCAAGGCGATTTTTTTGCAGTCCCCGGGTAATGATTTTTATAGTTATGTCTTGTCCTACAACATCAGAAAATTTTTGAGGTCTGTACTTGGTAGCCAGTGGAATATAAACACTCATGTGCAAAACTTTTTTTTAATCTCAGGAAAAGGACAACCAACCCGCACGGTGTTCACCACGGCTGCTTTCTTCCGAACCTGACCGAATTCATAATCCTGCACGTCCAGCTGCCCCAAGAGTATAGTAACAAATAATTAATGAATTGGATAGAGGACTTTTGCTGTCAGGACTGACTCATGATTTTTTTTGAGAACATTATTGAAATATCAAGCATACTTTCCAAAAATATTAGAAATTGTGGCCAAAAAGCAGGTAATGCAAATATTATTGGTTGTGGTAATGACATTATCTCGCTCATATTCAGACCATGATCGCGACGCAAAATCGTTGAAATTTTCGGTTTGTCATAGTTTGGATTTTCCGTGCGAATCTGTAGAGTCAGATCCAGTTGAGGTTCTCCCCACTTCTTTGTGGAAAGGCGCTTTGGTCTGCGCGAAGGAGCCGAAACGCCTTGCATCAGAGCCAAAAGACCTTTCTTGTGGCGAAGATACGTCTTTACAAGCTAAAAATATTCCTTAAAGCACACTATTGATGCGTGCATTGTCCCATTTCTTCGCCGGTTCAATTCTGTCTCATATCTTTCTGAACTTGGACTCATATATTATTACAGTATTATGCTTATTTTTTTATGTTTTTTAAATAATATTTTGATGATCTCGCAGACGCGAAAAATCGAAAAGAAGACGGACGTTTTTTCATTCTCTTTAACGTTCTTTTTACATTTGAGCGATAAAGATAATGGAAGGATGTATTAAGGGAGTTTCGGTATGCGGAATAATTTGACAGGCAAGAATGGTGGGCAAGTATTTTCAGATAATTCATTGGAAATCAACATATTACCCCCCCCCCCCTCGTTTGTCAAGAAAGAGAATCGCTTTCTTCGAGCATGGGGATAAGTCCCATGCAAGAACATCTGAAAAATCTTTCATCTCCGAAAGCTGAATCGACATCTACAAATCCATTTATGAGCGTTATCATTCCAGCCTACAATGCCGAGAGCACAATCTGGCGTTGTATTCGATCGTTGGAAGCGGCGCTTTGCCAAATCGAGCATGAAATCCTGATAATAGATGATGCGTCAACAGATAATACCGCTGCCATTGTGCAAAAATTGACGGAAGTGTATGAAAACGTGCGTCTGATTCGACAAGAAAAGAACGCGGGGTCTGGGCTCGCTCGCAACCGTGGAATGGCAGAATCGCGAGGCGAATTTGTCTGGTTCGTGGATGCCGACGACGAGGTTCCAGTCGAAAATTTCAGAGATTTCGATATAAAACAAGCCTGCCAAGACCGCGATATCGTTATGTTTGGCTACAATCAGGTGATTCCTGGCGTAGAAGGAATCCAACGCTGTGATCAATTTGACGCTAAAATTATGGCGGCGCGTCCAGCAGATGACTTTACCGTAAAAGAATTTCCGACAGTATTGATTTTCTGTAATGTAGTCTGGAATAAATTCTTTCGTCGAGAGAGTATCTTAGGTTCCGGCATGGAGTTTCCGAACACAGCCGTTCACGACGATCTGCCATTTGCAATTGCGAATCTCTGTGCAGCTAAAAGCATCAGATTTATCGACCGAGAGCTGTACACCTATCACCGTGATGCCTCAACAGTCTTCTACATAGCAGATCAGCGTCGCCTACAAATATTGCAGGCTTTGAAGATTTGCGAAGAATGGCTGGAACGAAACAATGTCAGTTCAGATGTTTGGACTTCCTATTATGTTTGCAAAATACATAACATTTTATTCAGTTATGATCGATTAGACGCTAAATTACATGCCTGGATGAGGCAATATTTCAATGATTTTTTGAGATCTCTCGATCAACACACATTCATTCGGCTACTGCAGCATCCGTTTCTTGATAACAGAGCGAGGCAGCGTATACTTGAGTTGCATGACTTGAAAGTAAATTCTCGAAGACTTTCGAATGGTGATACTCGTAACCAACCATCGTTTTTAAGTGTTATAATTCCGGCTTATAATGCTGAAAAGACCATTGGCCGTTGTGTTGGATCGCTATGTGCTGCTTTCGGTCAGATAGACTATGAGATCCTGGTAGTAGACGATGCTTCCACCGATGGGACCGTTTCCATGGTACAGAAATTGTCAGAAGTGTATGAAAATGTACGTTTGATAAGGCAACGCAAGAACCAGGGACAGGGACCAACGCGTAATCGTGGATTAAGAGAAGCTCGTGGCGAGTTTATCTGGTTTGTCGATGCTGATGATGAAGTCCCGATAGGAAATTTCCAAAATTTGGATCTACGCCAGGTCTGCGCTGACCACGATGTTGTGATGTTCCGCTACAATCAACTGAGTCCTGGTATAAAAAGTATGCAGCCGTGGCTGGAATACGACGAAAAAGTCATGATGACTCGTCCGGCAAATGTTTTTACAGTCGAGGGATTTCCATCGGTGCTTAGCACCACCAGTGCGGTCTGGAACAAATTTTTCCGGCGGGAGAGTGTAATAGCTGCTGGCATGGAATTTCCCGACAGCATTGTCAGCGAAGATCAGCCGTTTGTAATTGCGAATCTTTGCGCAGCCAAAAGTATTCGTTTTATCAACCGAGAATTGTACACCTATCATCTTGATGCTTCTAGCATGTCGCGCATAGCAGACGAGCGCCGACTGCAGTCACTCTGGGCTTTGAAAACCTGCGAAGATTGGCTTGGTAAGAGGCACCTAGACCCGAATGTGCTGGTTTCTTACCATGTTTGCAAAGTGCATCACTTGCATTTGAATTGCGGTTTAGCGACGGATCAATCTCGGGATATATTGTTGAAATATATGAATAATTATCTGAAATCTCTGGATGATGAGA
>JAITDB010000056.1 GCA_031282785.1 Holosporaceae bacterium | reverse complement strand
AAAATTTTCCTAAATTGGGATTCAGAAATATGGGTATTTTTTATGTATCTATTTTTCATTGATATATCCTACCTTATTGGGCTAGAAAATCAATCTAATCTACTCTTGAACCTTATTTTTTTTATAATTGTCTTTCACTCTTTCATTTCTACTTTTATGGACTGACAACGAGCATCAACTTCCCTAATTACGTCTTCGGTAATATCTCTGCAATTGTCGCTGGCGTATACGACAGCATCCGATTCTATCACCATACCTATGCCATCACGAATGGAGATAGATTTTACAACGCCTTTTATGACACTCTCCAGCTCTGAAATTGCCTTTTTGTAGGCTTCGTTAATCTGATAGCGTTTTGTGCGCACCATATCATAGAGAATGAGCTGCATTTCTTCTATTTTTCTATTGTCGAAATCGGATGTTTTATCCTGCTCCATGGATTTTATTTTATCTTCCAGTTCCAGGTGTCCGGTTTTCGACTGATTATTGATCTCCATCATTTGTTTTTCTATATCTTTTCCAGCTTTGCATCTGGAAGCAACTTTTTTCAGATCAATCAGAGCCAATATTTTCTGAATCAGTACAGTATCTTGCGAAAACGATAATGTTTTTTCCTGTTTTTGAGGCTCATTAGCACCCTCAATGGTATTGGCGAAAAAAATCGCCATCGCAATAATGAGACCGCTGAAATCTGAAAAAGTTCGATTCTGAATCGTCTGTATTTCAGGATATTCTGCTGTAACACAGCAACGTTTCAGGACAGATTTCAACAATTTCATAATGATCAGCCGTGAAAAACACTGTCCTAGCATCACATAATTCCTGTAAGCGTAAAGGTCTGTTTCTTATCGAAGGACTGTTTTTTAATAGGGAAGCCAAATACAAACGACAAAGGAACTCCCAACGGAGATTTCGGCCATTCTATGGCGACTCCGGCAGAAGCTCTTATGCCACTTGAGTCATGCACATCCGAGGAAGCGTGTTTTGTTTCCCAGGCACTACCGAAATCAACGAACAGCACGCCATTTATGCCAATTTCCTTCGTCGATAGAGGAGTTTTTGCCATTAAACTGACAGTCCAATACTTGGTTCCGCCGATGCTGTTATCTTCTTTATCGCGAGGTCCAACACCACCACTATCGAATCCGCGCATGCTAACGCCATCTCCTCCAAGCGAAAAACGATGCATACTCCGCGTCCCTTTTATTTCCTTCAGATGCCCAACATTGGCATCAACTATGAATGTGATTCTCTCGCTGATCGCCTTGTAGAACTTAGCTCCCAATTCGTTTTTGAAATAACGCACGTTCCCCACCACTCCGGCGTAGGAGTTCGTCATGGACAACTCATAGCCGTTTCTAGGATCGTAGGAATTATCGGTTTTATCGTACACCAAAGTCGAAGATATTTCCCCAGTGGTATATTTCCCGTATTCTTCCTCCATCAACCTTGTTATATTACGGATTGTTCTGCCTTTATCCTTATCCTTATGAGTCCTGTTGTTTCTGGACAGCATGCATCTAAGTGTATGATATAAATTTTCCGCTATGGTATATCTAACATAAGGAGAAATATATATGTTTTTCACCATACTTTGGTCTATATTTTTTCTATCGTAGGAATTGCCGCCCAGTCCAATACCTGCTCCGAAGTTTTGGTCCATAAATCTCGGATCATACAAGTCGACTTTTCCTCCGTAGTACCTCTGCATCCATGACATATCAGCCGAGAATACGCGTCCAGTACCAAAAAGGTTGTGCTCCACAAAGCCAATGAATCCACCAAATCCGTCTGCATCGCTAATATTTAATCCGAGACGAATTTGCGCCGTGCTTTCTTTTTCTTTTACAGAAACTACCAAAACTTTTTTATCGCCTACAGCACCATCTTCCTCGGATATTTCCACTTCATCGAAATATCCCATGGCTCTTAGCTTTTCGACAGTCCTCTGCACCTTGTAGACGTTCAACGCATCACCTTCGTGGACAGAAAATTCTCTGCGAATAACTCTATCCAGCGTTCTTGTATTGCCTACTATGTCAATTCTTTCGATAAACGCCTTTGGCCTCTCCACAATGTTATATTTAATGAAAGCCGTTTTTTTCTTCTTATCGAAATCGATTTTTATCACTACATCGATGAAAGGATTATCTTTCAAAGCGATCTTCCTGCGTATTTCATCGCGATTGGTGCTGATTAAATGCTCGTTGTAGATGCTTCCCTTTTCTACCACCAAAAGATCCTTGAAATCCTCAGCCTTGACCCTAGGCACATCCGACGAAAGAGATACATCAGAAATATGATACAAATCTCCCTCCTCCATGGTAAATGTACAGCGATGCGATTTTTTATCAAAATCCATTTCTGCAAAAGATGACGTAATCATAAAAAACGGATATCCACGATTTTTATAAAATGAAGTGATGGCCTCCATATCGACCTCAATTTTATCTTCTCGGAATATATGATTCTCGCTATCAAAAAATCTCCAAAGCTTCTCCTCTTTCGTGGACATTATGTCTTTCAATTCATCATCGCTGAAGCTCTTGTTACCGATGAAAATAATTTTTTTGACGGTAGTCTTGGAACCTTCTTTTATTTCAAATACCACGTCCACCTTATTGCCAGGACGTCTTATCAGTTTCGGCACAGCAATGGCAGAATAAAATCCCAGCGCCCGATACGCTAACTGCAAATCTGCCAAAATATCCTTTATAAGATGAAGACTGAACAGTCGTCCTTCTCCAATGCGATTTCCAACAATATTTTTCAGAAAATCATCGCTAGCAGCTTCGTTGCCTTCGAACATAACCCTGTCCACCATAGGCTTTTCAACGCATTTTACGATGAGTTTTCGATCCCGATGCAATAATTTTACATCTGAAAAAAATCCTTTTTTAAATAATGCCTTGATAGTCGCATCGATATCGTTGTCATTGAAATCTTTGTGCGGCTCTATGCTCAGACTGTCGTATAAAGCCCCTTCTTCCACTCTATCCAGACCTTCAAACACTATCTCATCGACTACATAGGCAGATACACTAGCGAAAACCAAATAGCTGGCAAGAATTACGATTTTTCTCATTTTATAGATCACTCCAATACTCTAGACACAAATTTATCAACAGCTTCGATTCTTAATATATCATTTATCGTTGTAGCTAACATAAGCAATATTAGCAAGAGCGCACAAGCTATCATTATATACTCCTGAAATTTTTCATTCAATTTTCGCCCGATTACCTGCTCGATAAAACAGAGAAATATTCTGCCGCCGTCCAAAACCGGCAGAGGAAATAAATTAATGAATCCCAAATTCAGCGACAATGTCACCGTAAATAATATCAAAATCGCAAAATTCCCGCTTTTAGCCATGTCTCCGGCCACCGACGCCATATGAACAACACCGCCAAAATCATCCAGCGATTTTTTTCCGGAAAATAAACGAGAAAGCATAAAAAACATTTCTACAGTCGAGGAAATACATTCTTTTACAGCGCTTTTTAGCGACTGAAAAACAGAAATTCGCTCAAAAATCGGTTCTCCGGATTTTATACCGACGAGTTTTGTTTTTTTCACTCCTCCGAACGGTTTATTTTTTTCCGTTATTTTGGGAGCCACCACAATAATCAATGGCTGTCCTTCGCGTTCTATTTCAAAGGCGAGCTCTGGTTTATCGCTGTTGGCTATGGTGATCAGCACATCCCGGAATTTTTCCACTTTTTTTCCGTCCACGGAAACGATTGTGTCGCCAGCAGAGAATCCAGCCATTTCTGCCGGACTATCTTTCAGCACTTCGCCAATAACCGGCACATACCTGGGTACACCATAGGATATTCCCATTATAAACAACACAATAAAAGCATAGAGATAATTAAAAAATGGTCCGCCAAAGGCAACCAGCATTTTTTCCCAATTGCTTATGTTTATTATGGATTTCTTTTTTTCTTCTTCGCTAAGTTCCTTTAGAGAATCTGGATCTTCTGTGGTAGAGGAAGCATCGCCGTCTCCGAGCATCATCACATATCCGCCGATGGGCAGCAGCGAAAAGCACCAGCGAGTACCATTTTTATCATTAAATCCAAATATTTCCGGTCCCATTCCAATAGAAAAAGTCGTTACCTGCACGCCGACTCTTCTGGCAGCCAGATAATGTCCGTATTCATGCACAAACACTATGATATTTATGACCACAAAAAACGAAATAAAATAATAAAGATAATCCACAAAAAACACCTTAAAATTAAAATAAAGCCACTTTCAGAGCAAGAGCTATCGACGCCACAATCAGGCTATCCAATCTATCGAGAAAGCCTCCATGACCGGGAAACGTGTTTCCCATATCTTTTACAGCTATTTTCCTCTTAAAAAGAGACTCCAGCAAATCTCCTGCCACAGAAAAAATTATAACGTATTGAACTGTGACCAGGCTATACAAATTAATAAATCCCTCTGCTCCCGGCAGCGCAAAAAATAAATTTCGAAGACAATAGCAAGCGATATTAGCCAAAATAATTCCACCCCAGAATCCGGCCCAGGTCTTGTTGGGACTAATTTTCGGACATAATTTCGGTCCTCCAATCGCTTTTCCGAAACAATAGGCGCCGATGTCCGTAAAACTGGACGCGCAGATCAGAAATATACAAGCAGAAGCTCCCAAAACCTTCCGACAATAGATAAATCCTCCCATGCCAGCAAGACAAGCTAACGCCGCAATAATTCTGATCGTATATTTCCCCTTACCCTTGATAAAAAAGATTTCTCGGCCAATGGCAATATAAACAGCCAAGCTCAAAGCACATAAAATGCCACAGGGAACAAAACAGACAATGGCAATCAGCGGAATAAATAAAATCGAAGAAACAAGACGCTGCATAAGTTCTTTTCTAGAACCACCAACGGAAAGATTGTTCTCTTCTTTTTTCACCACAACTCCAACATTACCACCTACAACACTATCGTCACCTGCCATATCTTCTTTTCCTCCGGGAGAATTCATCTACAACATTTTTCAAATCTTCTTCGGAAAAATCCGGCCAAAATTTATCCACGAAAAATATTTCCGAGTAGGCGCACTGCCACAGAAGAAAATTGCTGATGCGCTTTTCACTCGTGCGGATTATCGCGTCCGGATCGGGAATGCCTTTTGTATCCAGATAGCAGGAAAAATCGTCTTCGGTCAAGGTATCGGCGTCAATTTTTTTAGCGACGACGTCCTGCGCGATTTTTTTTGCGGCCCGAAGAATCTCGTTCCGTCCCGAATAGCTGACAGCCATGACCAGCGTAATGCCATCGTTGGATTCTGTTTCATGTTCCAGAGATAATATGCTCTGCCGAATGTCCTCCGGAAGACTTTTTAGATTGCCAATGGTCATCAGGCGCAAATTATTTTCATGGAAAAAAGAAGCTGAGGAATAAAATAATTCCCGAAAAAGACTCATTAGGAATCCGACTTCTTCCGAAGATCTATTCCAATTTTCCTGAGAAAATACGTAGTAAGTGACGTATTTTACGCCGTATTTTTCGATGGAGGAAATTAATTTTTTGGCGTTTTCGTAGCCACGTCTATGTCCGAACATTGCCGGCAGATTCCGAGCTCTGGCCCATCGACGATTCCCGTCCAAAACGAAAGCCAGATGCTGCATTATTTCGGATCCTTCACTTTTTTCGCTCCACTCGTCGTTCTTGGCAGAAGACGACGCAAAAATTTCAGGATCCCCTCCTTTTTTTTGATCAGAAAAAGCTAATTCTGCCGAAACTCCGCTCATACTATACTTTCATTATTTCTTTTTCTTTCAGAGCTAAGGATGCATCTATTTTTTTTATAAATTCATCCGTTAATTTTTGCACTTCGTCGGACATTTTTTTATGGACATCCTCGCTTATTTCTTTATTTTTTTCTTGTTTTTTGAGATCGTCCATGCCTTCTCGCCTGACATTGCGGACAGCCACTCGTGTCTGCTCGGCGTATTTTCCAGCGAGCTTGCAGATTTCCTTGCGACGCTCTTCGCTGAGATCCGGTATGGCGATGCGTATCAGCTGACCGTCAACGACCGGGCTCAGACCGATCGGAGAATTGCGTATGGCCACCTCTGTAGGCTTCAGGAGAGATGTATCCCACACCTGGACCGTAATTAGACGCGCTTCCGGTACACTTACGGTCCCCACCTGCTGTATTGGAACCATGTTGCCGTAGGCTTCGACCATTATATTGTCCAGAATTGTTGCAGAAGCACGACCGGTTCTGAGTCCGCCAAAATCCTTCAGCATATTATCGAAGCTGGCGCTCATTTTTTTTCTTAAACTTTCTATCATAGGCATTTTTCCTCCAACAATTATGATATGACCGAGCAACGCCCTTTCCCTGCCAAAACTTTTTCAAAATTACCTTTTTCTTTTATAGAAAATACTATAATAGAGATATTATTTTCCCTAGCCAGCGCGATAGCCGTTTGATCCATGACCCGAAGATCTTTTTCCAGCACTTCTTTATAGGATAATTTTTCCATAAATTTAGCATTGCTGTTTTTATCCGGATCGGCTGTATATACGCCGGCAACTTTGGTCGCTTTTAGCAAGACGTCGCATTCCATTTCGAGAGCTCGCAGAGCGGCCGCCGTGTCGGTGGTGAAGTAAGGATTTCCGGAGCCGGCAGCACATATGACCAGTCTCCCTTTTTCCATATGACGCAGAGCCTTCCGACGAATATACTGCTCGCAGATAGTTGGCATTTGCACAGCAGACATCACTCGCGTTTGGACTCCGAGCTTTTCGATGGAGTTCTGCAGTGCGATGGCGTTCATTATGGTGGCCAGCATGCCGATATTGTCGGCGACGGATCTGTGCATGCCGTAGGCGGCGGCAGAGACTCCTCTAAAAATATTTCCACCACCTATGACTATGCAAATCTGATAGCCATCGTTGTGGGCAGCAACGATTTCGTCGGCTATGCGATCTACGGTTCCCACATCCACACCGTAGTCCAAATCTCCCATGAGAAATTCTCCGGAAATTTTCAACAGCACACGATGGTATTTCCTTTCCATATTAAGGCGCCTTTCGGTTCAATATTATTTCAATTGTGCCGCAACTTCGGCAGCAAAATCAACAGCCTGTTTTTCGATTCCCTCGCCCAAAGCGAATCTCACAAATTTTTTGACCGTTATTGGTGCTCCAATTTCCTGCGAAACTTTCTCAATGAGGTCCTTTATTTTGGTCTCACCATCGATGACGAAGGTTTGTTCCAGTAATACCACTTCTTCGTAGAATTTTCTCAATCTTCCTTCGATGATTTTATCTATGAAGCCGGCCCTACCAGAGCTTTGAGCTTGCTCCGTAACGATCGCTCGTTCTCTTTCCACGACTGCTGGATCCAGATCATCCACAGAAATCGACAGCGAATGCGCTGCTGCAATGTGCATGGCCAATTGCCGTCCTAGTTCCAGCAATTTTTCTTTGTCACCGGTCGATTCAAGAGCCACCAAAATTCCGATTTTTCCGAGTTTCGGAGAAATTTTATTGTGCACATAGGAAGCCACAACGCCATCGGACACAGACACGTGCTCCACGCGTCGCAGATTCATATTTTCGCCAATTACAGCTATAAGATTGGTCAACTCATCGGAAACCGTGTGCTCTTTGCCCGGATGCTTCGCCGATTTCAGAGAATCCACGCACAATTGCTCCAGGCAGGCCAATTCCACGATATCAGCGACATATTTTTGAAACAACTCGTTGCGAGCTACGAAATCCGTTTCGGCATTTACCTCCAGCAGCACGCCTTTTTTTCCATCTACGTGCACGCCGACCAATCCTTCGGCCGCAACTCGACTGGATTTATTGGCCGCCGCTGCCAATCCTTTTTTTCGCAACCAATCCACTGCTTCTTCTATATTGCCATCGCAGGCCATCAGAGCTTTTTTGCAGTCCATCATGCCGGCTCCGGTGTGATTTCTGAGCACTTTTACTTCTTCTGCCGTAACGTTAGCCATAATTCCCCCTTATTTCTTCATTATATTTGTTTTCGCTAAAACCATACTCCAATTCTGAATTTACATTTCCGAACCAGCTTCCTCGGAAATGTCTTCCTGTTCCTCCGAAGATTCGGCCAGAGATTCGTCAATTGGATTTTCCAAGGCACCAATATCGACTCCAGCAGAGGCCAATCCTCTCTGAATGCCTTCGATAATTGCACTTTCAAACAAAGAACAATATAAATCTATGGCTCTTACTGAGTCGTCATTGCCCGGAATCGGATAATCAACCAGAGTCGGATCAGCATTGGTATCGCACACGCCTATTAGAGGGATACCGAGCACCCGCGCCTCTTCCACTGCTGTTTTGTCCACAATCACATCAAATACCAGCAGCAGCGACGGAACTCCGCCCATGCTCCGGACTCCACCAAGACCTCTGCTCAGCTTGCCAGCATTCCTCTGGAGACTCAAAACCTCTTTCTTTTTGAGCGCTATATCCGGATCCTGCAATCTTTTTTCCAGCCACTCCAGTTTTTTTATGGACTGCGAAACCGTCTTCCAGTTGGTCAACATTCCGCCCAACCAGCGGTGATTCACGTAATATTGTCCGCATTTTTTCGCTGCTTCTGCTACGCGATCGCTGGCCTGACGCTTGGTGCCCACAAATAAAATGCGACCGCCCTCTGCCGCAATATCGCCGGCCACTTTCAGTGCTCTCTGCAACAGCACTAGAGTCTTATCAAGATTAATTATATGAATCTGACCCTTCGTCCCAAATATATACTGGGCCATTTTCGGATTCCAACGACGAGTCTGGTGTCCGAAATGCACACCGGCCTCAAGTAAACTCCTCACGGAAACATCTGACATTTTTTCTCCTTTTTCGGTTAAACCTCTGCAAAAATAATGCCGAAAACAACAAAATCCCCGGACCGAACGGACTCACTGACCTCCTGCATGTCCAATTTCTGCATGTATATTAGGAATCGTTTACAACAAAACCTTTTCTCAGAAAAAGCATTTTGTAAACAGCTCCAACAATGACCAAAAGCCATCGTAGCTAAATTTATATACGGAAGCGATAGAAATTACAAGAAAAAACAGCGCCCATCTTACCACCCGTCGTTTTTTTATTTCCTCCTTCCCGCCGGCGCGAAGACACTCTTCACTAGTTACCATGCTGACAGAAATTTGTAAAATCTCCGTTAATTTTCGAAATGTCAACGTTTTTTTTGACGCTTTTTTGATAAAATGGTACCTGGTGAAAAATGTCCTGCGCCGCAGTGGGCTTGGTTTTCATTATTTAATCCGTAGGGTGGTAAGGTTACCATTATAAAAAAACGCCATTTGTATCAGGAATAGAGGAATATTTATATAGGGAGTGACTGAGACTCTTTAATTGCAACAGCATCGTAGGTTGTATCTAATGCTATAGTTTTTCCAAGAAATGGATTAACACCAGCAACCGGTAACAAGAAAAATCCCAGCATTTTTTTCAGATTTGTGGAGTCGGGTCCAATAATTCCCACCTCCAAAATTATTTTTTTCTCCCCTGGTTGGACATTAAATTCGTTTGCATCAGATGGCATTTCTTGTCCGCTGCTGTCACCTGGAACTCCGCTGACCTTAGCGCTGATAACTGCGTTTTCATCAAGCTGAATAGCTCCTATCTCAGACGAAACAAAATGAAAAGAAAGAACACTATTGTGTTTCTGCGGGGTGACTACCAGATTTTGATTACCAACGTAAATATTGCAAAAAGCCGCATGAGCAATGTACTTAAAATCCTGTGCATCTATGTAGGCAACATTGCCATCCACGGTAATCGAACGTATCAGTAAGTTTGCAGCGTAGCGAGAGGCGTTTTCTAACTTGAAACGCATTAGATAATACTTTGATAGATCAAGGAGAACATAAATGATCAGTATCAACACCGGAATCGATGCTACAAATTCTACCAAAACGGATCCAGAATTTTTTTGCTCTAGAATGCGTTTGCGAGCGATTTTTTTTGCTCTGCCTAAATCATTGCCTAATATTTTTTGGTTCAAGAGTAGATTAGATTGATTTTCTAGCCCAATAAGGTAGGATATATCAATGAAAAATAGATACATAAAAAATACCCATATTTCTGAATCCCAATTTAGGAAAATTTTA